>CAYMRG010000358.1:0-5886 GCA_964392555.1 uncultured candidatus Brocadiaceae bacterium | reverse complement strand
GAGCGGATTCGCCGTCGGCGAGCGGGAGTAGTAGTCGCCCCTGGAGACGGCAGCGTGCCTGCGGCCTCTTCTGGCGGCGCGCAGCGCCGCGCAACCTTTGGTTGCGGCCGCAGGACGCGCTGAGAGGCCGAGAGAAAATCATGATACGGCCCCTCAGGATGCCAATGGGCGGCCGCCTACGCGGCCGCACAGTGCCTTCGAGAGGATTCTCTCTCAGGGTCTAGGCGGCAGAACCCGCGTATTGCGGTATAGAGGAAACCGACGGAATTCGATCGAATTTCAGGACTAGGATGAGCCGGTGGGGGGCTCGAGGGGCGTAATCGAATATGCCCAGTTGCTGAGGACCCTGCATGTCGTTGATGACGATCCTGGTCTGCTGGTCGGTGTTCTCCCTCGCCCTCGCCCCGCTGGTGGGGCGCGCGATTCGCTACGGTCGCCCACGCTCCATCACCAGCGCGCCGGCGCGCGAACCGGCCGTTCCCAGGCGTTCCTCGGCCCGAATCGCCTGAAGCGCCGACGGCTCGCCCCCATCCTGCGATGCCGTGCTAGTGCACGATGTATTGCACGCAGGCCGTCGCGCGATTCAGGCGCGGCCCCTTGCGCCAGCCGCCTCCGGGGAAACCAGCCTGCCTGCGCACCAGCGAGCAGCCTGGGGACCGGCAGCCTTTGCTGACGCTGCTCGCCGATGGCGAGCAACAACGACCAGAACCCAAAAGGCCTAGGAAGCCCAAGGACCTAAGAAGCGAGCCGAAGGCCCGCCGCGAGGTCCTGGAGCAGGCGCCGCGAGGGCTCCTGCTTCAGAAGCCGATCTGCACGTTGATCGCGTTCGACAGGTCCCACTGGCTGCCGTCGAACGACGCGGCCTGCAGGTTCAGCCCGGTGGCCCACACCTGGTTGCCGCCGAACAAGACCCACCAGCTGCGACCCTGGGCATCGAGCGTGAGCAGGTCGAGCAAGGCCAGCGGTTCACTGGGGACGAGGTACTCGGTCGGCAGGATCAGGTAGGGGTTGGTCGAGAACGACATCGCCAGCAGCAGCACCGCTCCCGGGGTGCCGTGGTCGATCATCAGGCTGGCGCGGCCGCCGGCCACGTCGAGGTGGTCGCCGCAGGTCGACAGATGCAGCGTCCCGCCGCCGGCGAAGCCGAGGTCGACCTGGCAGAACTCGCAGGCGTCGGCGAGCAGGTTCTGGTTCGCATCGGGACTCGTACCGGCGAGCACATCGGCCAGGTCGTTGGTGCCGTTGCCGTCGCAATCGACCTCGTAGACCTGGGCGAAGACCGCCAGGTCGGCCTGGTCGACGTCGCCATCCTGGTCGAAGTCGAAGACCGCCTCGGAATCGTCGGGCGTGTAGGGGCCGCCATTGCGGGCAGCGACGAACAACGCGAGGTCGGCCGCGTCGCGAACCCCGTCGCCGGTGCCGTCGAACTCCGCGCGACCCAGAGAATCGAGGAACGCGATGACCCGGTCCTGGTCCGCCGAAGTCAGGGCCTGGAACGCCTGGGCTGAGGCGGAGCCCTCGCTGCCGAATGCGCCGTGCTCGACGACGGCAGCCTGGATGCGCGAAGCGAACGTGCCGCCGGCGACCCGGCCATCGTGCCACATCGGATCGCGGACCCGCACGCCCCACAGCGGCGGCGTCCGCATCTCGAGGATGTCGGCGGAGCCGTCGGCGATGAAGTCGGCCGCCAGCCCCATGTCGTGCAGCAGGAAGTCCGAGTAGGGCTTGATGACCCGGTTGCGCAACGCTGGTTCGAGTGCCGGATCGCTACTGGTCGTGAACGCGGCGACGTGGCAATCCGTGCAGCCGACGGTCGTGAACAGCGTCTCGCCGCTCATGCCGCTGCGCGGCGTCTGCGGCGGCGCCGCCAGAAACCGCTGGAAGTCGTCGAGGCGATCGATGAAGTGCCGGCCCTGAGCGTCAGGTCCGTCCTCGGGATCGGCGACCGTGTCGTAGATGACGAGCAGGCCCTGGTCGCCGTTCGGCGCGTTCTCGGCGGGCAGCAACCGGTTCGTGAAACCGAGTTCGTTCTGCGACGCATCGCCGGCGAAGCTCAGCATCGAGGCGAGCTGCGCCTTCCAGCCGAACCGGCCGACATGCAGCGGCCCGGTGGGGTCCTCGAGCAGCGCCACCAGCCGCGCGCGGCCGCTGACGTTGGCGCTCGGCGGCGTCGTTTCGTTGGCGAGCAGGGCGGCATCGGGGATCGCCTGCACCAGCCCGTCGCCGAGCACCGACGGTGTGACCCGGAACGAGGTCACGTTCGCCTGGACGGGGATCGTCTCCTGGCAGCCGACTGCGATCGCCTGGCCCTGCAGCAGCGAACCGCCGAGCGCAGCCAGCGGATCGAAGCCGCCGCCCTTCGCGTCGTAGAAGCCGAACCGCTGCACCATGATGCTGCCGGGCCCGCCAACCGGGTTGTTGTGGCAGCTGCCACAGCTGTGCTGGTTGAAGATCGGGCCCAGCCCCTCGGCCTCACTGACGACGTGGTTGAAGTCGACCCGCCCGTCTTCCCAACGCTGCAGTTGCGCGGGCGTCAGGCCACCGAGCGGCTGCCCCATCTTTGGTTGCGGGGACTGGGCGAGGCCCAGAGCGGGCAGTCCCGCGACTGCCAGGAAGACGACTGCCGAGGAGACCAGATGGGGAGAGCGCATGATGTCGGGCCGGTTGCTGGTTGCGTGCGAAGCGATCGATCAGGGGTGCCGCATCACGGCCGGAACTGGATGCGGATGCCGTTGGAGATGCCGACGCCGAGGGCCTGCGCCGCGTCGACATAGACACATTGCGCGTAGATCGCGAAACCGCCGAGGCCGCCGGGGAAGCCGGGCAAGGCGAACGTGCCGGTCCCGTCGGTGAAGATCGGCAGCAGCAGGAACGGCGCGGCGTCGATCAACGTGCCACCGTTCCACGCGGCCGGACTGAGGAAGCCGCTGGCGATCAGCAGGCCGCTGGTGCCCGCCGGCGCGCCGGCGAGCATGAGGTCCGAGGCCGTGCCGGACGACAGGTCGCCACCGCACATCGACAGCACCGCCGTGCCCGGACCCTGGTAGCCGATGTTCTGCTGGCAGACCTCGCACGCGAACGCCTCGACGCGGAACAGGTCCATGCCGGCTTCGGTGATCGAGTTGTTGGGGTTGTCCGAGCACCGGAACCGGACGCGGGTCGTCGCACTGGGCGTGATGAACTGGCCGACGCGGAAGGTCTTCGCGACCCACTGGTTCTGTCCCGGGCCCGTGACGACCTCGACGTTGGTCCAGGTGACGCCGTCCGGCGACACAGCGACCTCGAGCCCGTCGTTGCCGTTGTCGTTGTAGAACCAACGGCTGTACGAAATGTTGGCATCGCTGCCGGCGAGGTCGAACGACGGCGAGATCAGATCGGTCGGGCCGCCATCGATGTCGGCGAGACCAGGAGACGTGGCGCCGCTGAGCGGTCCGTTGCCCGTGACCCAGCAGTGGGTGGCGACACCGGCTTCGGCATCGACGGCCGGTGCCGCGAGCTGGCCGAGGTTGACGGTCGGATTCGGCACCGCAACCTCCCAGGCGCCGCCGGTCAACGCGGTGTTGACGACCGTCCAGCCGCTCACGACGCCCTCGAAGCCGTCTTCGTAGAGGATCGAGGTGCCGGCCGCACAGACGACCTTGTTCTGCACCGCGGGCGCGGTCGGCGGATCGGAGTAGGTGCCACCGACCGTCGACTGCACGGTCACGTAGTAGCGCAGTTCATCGGTGCAATGCGTCAGCACCGGCAGGTTGGCGCGGAAGTAGCCCGGCCCGAGGTCGGCCATCGGCACGTTCTGCTGCGCGCCGCCGTTGATGCTGTAGTGGAACACGGCCGAACCAGCGGCCGGCACCGTCCCGCCGATCCCGCTCGCCAAGACCTCCAGGGTGTTGCCCGACGAGAGCGGCGGGAGGAAGGCCGGCTGCCCGTTCGGGTAGGTGATGGCCATGCCGGACGGCGGCTGGTTGATCCACACCTCGGTGCCGGTGCAGCGGCCGATGACCAGGTCGTTCCAGCCGTCGCCGTTGATGTCGAACACCGCGACGTCGTGGGTGCCGGCGAGCAGCGCCGTCGGGATGCCGCAGACGGCCCCGCCGATCTGTTCCTCCTGCAACGTCACGTTCGGCGCGTTGCCGAGGTTGCGGTAGATGTGCGTGCGCCGGCTGCAGCCGGCGATGTCGACATCGACGTCGGCGATGATCACGTCGCGCCAGCCGTCGTTGTTGAGGTCGACGATCAGGTTGTTGCTGCCGAAGCCGTCGTCGTTGCCGCCGCCGGTGAACGTGAACGTCTGCGTCGGCGAGAACGTGGCCTGCCCGCCCGAGACGCCGGTGTGCAGGATGTAGCGGTCGGCGCCGTCGTCGCTGACCACCATGTCCGGCAGGTTGTCGTTGTTGAGGTCGCCGAGGGCGAAGTGGTAGGGCGCGTTGTTGTAGATGACCTGGTAGACGTTGAACGTGCCCTGGGCCGCGGGATTGTTGTAGCTGACCGAGATGCCCTGCGGCGCGTTCAGCGCGTCGTCCTTGATGATGTCGAGCTTGCCGTCCGCGTTCATGTCGCGGATGTCGGTGGCCATCGCGAACGACGACTCGAGCATCACCGCCGTCATGCGCGCGGCCGACTGGTCGGCGAAGTAGCCGGTGCCGTTGTTGATCATCAACCGGTCGTTGATGTCGATCGACCGCGAGCCACCTTGCTGGTAGTCGCCGAAGTAGAGGTCGATGTCGCCGTCCCCGTCGACGTCGCCGGCCGACACCGAGCAGAACCGCTGCTCGCCGTTCCAGCCCGAGGCGATGTCGTCGATGCGCGTCGCGTCGTCGAACAGGAAGCCCTGCCAGTTGCCGTTCGGATCGTCGCCACGGTTGATGTAGACGCGCGGCACCCGGATGTACTGTGGCTGACCGAACGACAGCGTGGTCGCCGTGACCAGGTCGACCCAACCGTCACCGTTGACGTCCGCGGCCACGACATCGCGGTCGTTGGTGTTGTCGAGGAATCCCTGGCTGCCCGGCACCAACGAAGCGCTCGCGTACTGCTGCGTGCGATCGGTCAGCACGCCGTTTTCGTTCATCAGCAGGACGTTCGGGAACCCGCCGGGAACCGTCCAGGGCTCCTTGCGGACCGAAACCATGTCGATGTCGCCGTCCTGGTCGAAGTCCGCCCAGGCATAGTCCTTCTCCTTGACGTCGCTGGCGCCGACCGTCGCCGGCGCGACGAGCCGCGTGCTCGTCTGGTTCTGGAAGGTCACCCATTGGGCGACCGCCGAGGGCGCGAAAACGAGAAGAGCCAGCGCCGGCAGGGCGCGGGAGAGCGCTGATACCACGAAGAACCTCCGTTGGAGATCGCCCGACAGCGGGCGTGGAGCGGAATGGACACGGAGTCGCAGCCGATTCCGTGCCATGGGGGGCGGTCAGATGGTAGCTGGGTCCGCGGAGCGGTCAATCAGCCGGCGTGGGCCAGCGGGGAGCGGCCGCCACGGATCGGCCATCGGACCTGCTGAGCAGGCGGCGACGAAGAGGCCAGCGAGCCGGGCCAACGACGAGCCGGGCCAACGAATGCCAGCGAAGGGCCAGCGGAGAGGGTCGGTCTCGCTCCGCTCGGCGCGAACGCCGGCCCACGCAATTGGGCCACCCAGCCACCGATCACGCACAGGCCGCTCGGACAGACTGGTAAGGGAGTGGTGGGCGTTGCAGGAGTCGAACCTGCGACCCTCAGCTTGTCGAGCTGATGCTCTAGCCAACTGAGCTAAACGCCCGCCGGGAGGGCGAGGATCATGGCGACCAACCACGAAGTTGCAAGCACAAACAACGCAGTTTCGCCTCGCGGCAGCCCGGTCGCCATCGGCGTGGTACCCTGTCACTGCGGCACACGATGTTCCGATGCCAGCCG
>CAYMRG010000357.1:0-5897 GCA_964392555.1 uncultured candidatus Brocadiaceae bacterium | reverse complement strand
AACCCCGTGATGCGGCTGTTCCGGCGCGTGCTGCCGGTGACGACCCTGCACGGCCAGCGCTTCCTCGTCACCATCGACGGGCGCCGGCACGCCACGCCGCTGCTCGTCGCGCTGGTCTTCCTGGAGCTGAGCGACGTCATCTTCGCCATCGACTCGGTGCCGGCCATCTTCGCGCTGACCCGCGAGCCGCTCATCGTCTTCACCTCAAACGTCTTCGCCATTCTCGGGCTGCGGGCGATGTACTTCCTGCTGGCGGGGGCGGTGCAGCGGTTCCGGCTGCTGAAGTACGCGCTGGCCGGCATCCTCGTGTTCGTCGGCCTGAAGATGGTGTGGCTCAACGAGGCGTTCGGCGGCAAGTTTCCGATCACCTGGTCCCTGGGCGTGATTGGCGCGCTGCTGGCGGCAGCCATCGTCGCCTCGATCGTCAGTGAACGCCGGGGATCGGCCGGAGCCGTACGTGACACGGGCGCCGCGGAGGGTGACTCCCCGGCGCCCGGTCGATGATGCAGCGAGCGGGAGAGACCCGCGGTGGCCTCAGAACTTGAACTGCACGCCGAGGCGCAGGACGCGCGGGTTCAGGATGCTGCTCACCTGGCTGTAGGCCGCGGTGCCGAAGTTCACCGAGCGCCAGCCGAGCACGGGGTTGCCGTTGGTGATGTTGAAGAGGTCGGCCTGCAGCTGCAGGCGACGGCCGCCGCCCACCTCGAACCACTTGGCCAGCGACAGGTCGAGCTGATTGATGCGGTCGAGCAGTTCCTTGCCGCCGGCCACGAGCGGCAGGGTCAGCGAGGCTTCGGTCATGCCGGGGATCACGAGTTCGCCGGGGCGGCACGGCCCCGTGCAGTTGACCGCGTAGCGCGTGGTGGGCGTGATCAGCCAGCGGGTGCCGATCGGGCTGCCCACGTCACCGTAGCCGGGTCCGGCGATGCGGTTGCGGTCGGCGGCGGCCGTGCCGCTGAAGCCGCCGATGGGCCGGCCGTTGATGCTCTGGAACGAGAAGCTGGCCTGGATGCCCCACTTCACCGGATAGGTGCCGGCGAACTTGAACTGCTTCAGCCACGGCAGGTCGTTCTCGCGGTCGTCGCAGAAGCGCAGGAAGTTCGGGTCGTCCGGCTCGTCGCAGGTGACGCGCAGCGTGCGCTCCATGGTGTATCCGCCGAACAGCGTGCCGCCGCCGGGGATACGCACGTTGAAGGTGATGTCGCCGCCGTTGTAGATCTGCTTGCGGTCGGAGGTCGCGTTGGTGTCGAAGTCGTTCACCGCCCGCAGCTGCGTGGTCGTGGCCACCGTGTAGGCCTTGAACACCTCGCCGTCGAGCGGGCTCACCACGTCGACCGCCCGGTAGTCGGCCGGCGTGCGCAGCAGGTTGTCGGTCACCGGCAGGTCGTAGAACTGGCGGCGGTAGAAGGTGGCCGCCACCGAGACGCGCGGGAACAGCTCGTGCTGCACGCCGGCCGTGTACTCGAGGTTGTAGGTGCGCTGGAAGTCGGGGTCGACCGTCGCCAGCGAGCGCACGCCGAAGTTCGACGGCAGCTGCCCGAAGTTGATCTCGCAGCCCGCGGTGCCGAACGTGCAGCCGCGTTCGCCCTGCGCGATGTCGTCGCCGTTCAGGTCGTTCCAGGTCAGGTTCGCCGACGTCAGGGCCAGCGGGTTGTACTTGGTGGCGAACTGCGTCGTGCGTGACTCGTTGTAGCGGTTGAATCCGGCCTTGATGGCCGTCTTGCCGGTGCCGAACACGTCGTAGACGAGGCCGAAGCGCGGCGCGAAGTCCTTCCAGGTGGGCATGGCGATGGCGTCGAACTTCCGCGCGTCGACGAAGCGGCCGTTGCCCGACGTCTGCTCCGCGACTTCATGCGCCAGGTATTCCCAGCGCAGGCCGCCGTTCAGCGTGAGCCGGTTCAGCGACCACGAGTCCTGCACGAAGATGCCGATGTCGGCTTTCAGGTTCTCCTGATACCGCAGCGGCGTGTTGTAGACCGTCACCGACACCGGGTTGGTGAAGGGCGTCGTCGTGCCGGCGTAGACCTGCTGCAGGTCGCCATTGGCCTCGCGGGTGTTGATGTAGGGCCCGAAGTTGTACTGGATGCCGCTCTTGATGTTGTGCGAGCCGGTGATGTAGCTGAGGGCTGCCATCATGTTGAAGCGGTCCGGATAGCGGCCGCCCCAGTTAGCGAGGCCGTTGGTGAGCGCCGTGAAGTTCTGGTCGCGGCGGCTGGCGTTCGCGTACCACTCGGGCGTGAACGGCGTCTTGTTCACGCCGTCCTGGTTGGTGATGACGTACTGCTCGTGGTTGAACGAGTAGCCGGCCTCGGCGAGCAGCGAGTTGCTGAGGGTGCCCGTGTACTTCGCCGCCGCCGAGTTGTAGATCGGCGAGGTCCAGATCTGCGACGAGGTGTTCGGGTCGTCGCCGGCGTTCATGCCGTGGCCGCGGTACTTGTCGATTTCGTCGTAGTAGACCGAGAACTTGTGCTTCGAGGTGGCCTGCCAGGTCAGGCGGAGCAGGCCGCTCTTGATCTTCTGGTCGTCGATGCCGGTCTCGCACTGCAGGGTGCCGTTGCGGCAGCCGGCGACGCCGTTGCGGTAGCTGGTGCCGCTCGGCGGCACGAAGGTATCGGCCACCGGCGCGTCGACCGACCACATGCGGCCCGACGAGAAGAACCACAGCTTGTCCTTCTTGATGGGCCCGCCGACTGCCAGGTTGAAGTCGTAGATGCGCTCGACGCCCGGGCCGTTGCGCAGGCCGCGCGCGACGATGTCGTCGCTGAGGTTGTCGCCCTGCCACGCCTTGTCGGTCCAGGCGCCGAAGAACGTGCTGGCGAAGCGGTTGCCGCCGTCGCGCGGCACGATGTTCATGCGGACGCCGCCCGGTGAGACGTCGGCGCCGGCGCCGCTCGTCTGGTACGACATCTCTTCCATCATCGCCTGGTTGAAGTACTGCTGGACGGCGCCGTCGCCGTCCAGGCCGTTGACCATCAGGCCGTCGACCGTCACGATGTTGTTGGCCGAGGTGAGGCCGCGCGTCGACATGTAGGTCTGCTGCATGGCGCGCGACCCGCCCACGTCGGGCACGTTCAGCGACACGCCGCTCACGAGCTGCGCCAGCGCCTGGATCGAGCGCCCGGTCGGCACCTGTTCCAGGATTTCCGCCGTCATCACCTCGACCTTGGCGTTGCTCGACACGTCCACGGTGGGGGTGGCGCCGGTCACCGTGATGGCTTCTTCCAACGCGCCGACTTCGAGCGTGGCGTTCACCGTGCCGACGAAGTCGACGCGCAGCTCGACGCCGGTCTGCCTGACCGTCTTGAAGCCGGGCAGCGTGAAGGTGATGACGTAGGTGCCGGGGCGCAGGTCGACGATGCGGTACTGCCCGTTGGCCCCGGTGACGTCGGATTTCGTGCCCTCGATGAGCACCGGACTGGCCGCTTCGACCGTGACGCCGGGCATCACCGCGCCGCTGGCGTCCTTGACCGTGCCGGTGAACGAGCTCTGCGCGAACGCGACGGCAGGAACGGCCATCGTGAACGCGAGCCAGGTGAAGAACGCCAACAGACGCCTTGCCATGCCACACTCCTTGGAACGAGCCGTTACTGCAGTCGCGGAGACAGCGCACGCCCCCGCGCACCAGGGAGGCACCGGGTGAGAGGCGCGGACCTCACGTCGGCAGACTGCTAGCTCGTCCGCCAGCCCAACTGGTGGGGTGGGTATTTATCACGGGATGTCAGCGACTGCAACCGATTGGCGCATGCTGATTTCAGCTTGAAGGTATGCCTGCGGCGAATGTCAGTGCGCGGACCCCGGCTCGCGGGCCGGATTTTCAGGACGAGGACGTCGGCGCGTGTCTCAGCGGGCGCGAAGATCGGCGTCAATCGCGGCAGCCGCCTGGCGACCGTCGGCGATCGCCCACACGATGAGCGACTGGCCGCGCTGGAGGTCGCCGGCGGCGTAGACGCCCGGCACACTCGTGCGCCACGCCTGGTCGCGCCACACCGTGCCGCGCTCGGTCATGCGCACGCCGAGATCGTCGAGCAGGCGGTTGCGCACCGGGCCGGTGAAGCCCATCGCCAGCAGCACGAGATCGGCGCGGAGTTGGCGCGCGCTGCCGGGGACCGCGACGAACGACGGGCGGCCGTCCTGCACGACACGTTCGACCCGCTCGGTCTCGAGCGAGCGCACCCGCCCATGAGCGTCTCCCGTGAACGCCCGGGTGCGGATCGCGTACTCGCGCACGCCGCCTTCTTCGTGCGCGGACGAGGTGCGGAAGACGAGCGGCCATTCGGGCCACGGGTTGTCCGCGGCGCGGGTCGGCGGCGGGGCCGGCAGCAACTCGAGCTGGGTGACGCTGCGGGCGCCCTGGCGCAAAGCCGTGCCGAGGCAATCGGCGCCGGTGTCACCACCGCCGATGATGACGACGTCGCGGCCGGCGGCCGTGACCTCGTCGGGCTCGGCCACCACGTCACCCTCGCAGCGGCGGTTCTGCGGCGTCAGGTAGTCCATCGCGAAGTGGATGCCGGCGAGATCGC
Organism: uncultured candidatus Brocadiaceae bacterium; assembly: GCA_964392555.1. Classification (GTDB taxonomy): domain Bacteria; phylum Planctomycetota; class UBA1135; order UBA1135; family UBA2386; genus CAYMRG01. The sequence continues at coordinate 1,377 of CAYMRG010000357.1, read as the reverse complement.
GGCCGGGCACCGGCAGGTCGCGCGGCTGACCGGCGCCCGCCGCGAGCAGGACCGCGTCGAAATCGCGCTGCAGGTCGGCTGTCGCCACGTCGTCGCCGACAGCGACGCCGGGACGGAACACGACGCCCTCGGCCTCGAGCAGTTCGAGACGGCGGTCGAGCACCCGCTTCTCGAGCTTGAACTCGGGGATGCCGTAGCGCAGCAGGCCGCCGATGCGATCCGCCTTCTCGAACACCGTCACCGTGTGGCCGGCGCGGTTCAGCTCGGCCGCGGCCGCGAGTCCGGCCGGGCCGGAGCCGACGATCGCCACCTTCTTCCACGTGCGGGTCACCGGCGGCTCGGGCACGACCCAGCCCTCGGCGAACCCGCGATCGACGATCGCCAGCTCGATCGACTTGATCGTCACCGGCTCGCGGTTGAGTGCCAGCACGCACGACCCCTCGCACGGGGCCGGGCACAGGGCGCCGGTGAACTCGGGAAAGTTGTTGGTGGCGTGCAGGCGATCGAGGGCCGCCCGCCACGCGCCGCGGTACACCAGGTCGTTCCACTCGGGAATGAGGTTCCCCAGAGGACATCCCTGGTGACAGAAGGGGATGCCGCAGTCCATGCAGCGCGCGCTCTGCCGGGTGAGCTCGTCGGGCGCGTAGTCGAGCTGGACCTGGCGGAAGTCGTGCACCCGCTCGGCGACCGGACGGGCCGGCGCCTTGAGGCGGTTGAACTCGATGAATCCGGTCGGTTTGGCCATGACTAGGCCCCCACCAGATCGCCGGAGGCGGCCGGCGTGGGCCGCGCGGCGGCCACGGCGCGCGCCTTCTTGTAGTCACGCGGCGCCACCACCACGAACTGCGACAACACGTCGGGCCAGCGGTCCAGCACGCGGCGTCCGACCGCGCTGCCAGTGAGCAGGACGTGCCGCGCCAGCAGCTCGTGGACGAGCGACACGTCCTCATCGGCGACGAGCGGGTCGAGATCCACCATGTCGCGATTGCAGCGGCGGGCGAACTGCGCGTCGGGATCGAGCACGAACGCCAGGCCACCGCTCATGCCGGCGGCGAAGTTGCGCCCGGTGGCGCCGAGCACCACGACGCGGCCACCGGTCATGTACTCGCAGCCGTGGTCGCCCACGCCCTCCACGACCGCCATCGCTCCGCTGTTGCGCACGGCGAACCGCTCGCCGGCGACCCCGCGCACGAACGCCTCGCCGCTGGTCGCGCCGTAGAGCGCCACGTTGCCGATGATCACGTTGTCCTCGGCAGCGAAGGTGGCCGCCGCCGGCGGCCGCACCACGAGGCGGCCCCCCGACAGGCCCTTGCCGACGAAGTCGGTGGCCTCGCCGTCGAGCGTCAGCGTGATGCCGGAGGGCACGAACGCGCCGAA
>CAYMRG010000356.1:2548-5917 GCA_964392555.1 uncultured candidatus Brocadiaceae bacterium | reverse complement strand
GGAACTCCTGGCGGTTGGTGATCAGGCCGAAGCGCTGCACCGTGAACACGCCCTGGCCGAGGTTCGACAGCTTGTCGCTGACGTAGCTGTTGAGCCCCTGGATCACCGCGGCCGTGGCGATGATCGACGCGATGCCGATGATGACGCCGAACAGCGTCAGGAACGACCGCAGGCGGTTGGCCCAGATCGACTCGACGGCCAGCCGCGTCGACTCCGCGAGGTTCACGTCGCCTCCGCCGCGCGCGCGTGCTGCTCGTCGCTGGCGATCAGCCCGTCGCGGATCGTGACGATGCGGCGCGCGTGCTCGGCGATGTCGCGTTCGTGCGTGACGACCGCGATCGTGTTGCCGGCGGCGTGCAGCTCGTCGAACAGCGCCATGATCTCGTGCGAGGTCCTGGTGTCGAGGTTGCCGGTCGGCTCGTCGGCCAGCAGCAGCGCCGGTCTGGTGACGAGCGCGCGCGCGATGGCGACGCGCTGCCGCTGGCCGCCCGACAGCTGGTTGGGCCGGTGGTCCATGCGCGTCGCGAGATCGACCTGCCGCAGCGCCTCCTCGGCGCGCGCGCGCCGTTCGGCCGGCGGCACGCCGCCGTAGATCAGCGGCAGCTCGACGTTGCGCAGCGCGGTCGCGCGCGCCAGCAGGTTGAAGGTCTGGAAGACGAAGCCGATCTCGCGGTTGCGGATCCGCGCCAGCTCGTCCTGACCGAGCTCGGACACCAGCTGGCCGTTGAGCCAGTACTCGCCGCTGGTCGGCGTGTCGAGGCAGCCGATCAGGTTCATCAGCGTCGACTTGCCCGAACCCGACGGCCCCATGATCGCGATGTACTCGCCGCGCTGGACGACGAGGTCGATGCCGCGCAGGGCCTGCACCGTCGTGGTGCCCATCGCGAACGACCGCGTCAGCCCGCGCGTGCGGATCACCTCGCCGGTCGCCGCGGCGGGCGACCGTTGCTGCTCGGGCCAGCTGCTCACGACTTGCCCTGGTCCGCCTTGTCGCCGCCGACCAGGCTCGGATCGAGTTCGACCTTGTCCCACTCCTTCAGCGTGCGCAGCACCGCCGACGGCTTCCAGATCACCTCGGCGCCGGGCTCCAGGCCGGCGAGCACTTCGACCTCCTGCTTGTCGCTGACGATGCCGAACTTGACCGGCACGAAGTGCGCGCGCCCGTCACGGATCACGAACACGCCGTCCAGCTCCTTGCGCCGCTGCCGCTCGAGCGCCGACAGCGGCTTCTGCTCCTCGCCCGGCTTCGGCTCCGGTGGCGGCACGTAGGCGCCGGCGGCGTCGACCTCGACCTCGCGGCCGGTCTGGGCGAGGAACGGCAGCACCACCACGTCCTGACGCGTCGCGCTGGTGATCTTGGCGCGCGCCGTCAGGCCGGGGCGCACGTTCGCCGGCGGGTTGTCGAGGCGGACCACGACCTTGAACTCCTTGCCCTCCTGGCTCTGACCACCGCCGCCGCTGGTCGCGTCCTGGATCGGGCTGTGGCCCATCTCGGTGACGACGCCGGTGAACTTGACGTCGCGGATCGCCTCGATCTCGACCTCGGCCTTGGCGCCGAGCGTCACGTCGACCACGTCCTGCTCGGGCACGCGCACCTCGGCCTCGATCACGCTCATGTCGGCGATCGTCATCAGTGTCGCGATCGGGTTGCTCTGGATGCCGGGCACCGCGCGCTCGCCCTTCTCGACCTGCAGCATCGTGATCAGGCCGCCGAGCGGCGCGTGCAGTTCGGTCTTGCCGACCAGGTCGGTGGCGCGCGCCAGCGACGCCTGCGCGGCGGCGACGCGGTTGCGCGCGCCGTCGTGGACCGCCTTCGCCGCATCGACGCGCGTCGCCATCGCGTGCACGTCGGCCTCGCCCTGCTCGATGCGCGCCTTGGCGAACTCGTAGCGCTGCTGCGCCAGCCGCGCCTCGGCGGAGGCGATCTCGTAGTCCTCGCTGCCGAGCAGCTTGGTCTGGAACAGCTCCTGCTTGCGCTCGAACGACGCCTTGGCGCGGTCGCGCGAGATCTCGGCCTGCAGCAGCTCGACGCCGAGCCCGGCGAGCACCGTGCGCTGGCCGGCGAGGTTGGCCTCGGCGGTGGCGATCGCCGCCTCGGCATTCTTCGCGTCGGCCTCCGCCGCGCCGACCTGCGCGCGCGCCGCGTCCGCATCGGCGCGCAGCTGCAGGTCGTCCAGCTTGAGCAGCAGGTCGCCCTTGGCCACGGTGTCACCCTCGTGCACCGGCAGCTCGGTGATCACGCCGGGCACCTCGGCCTGGATGTCGACGAACTCCTTGGCGCGGATCTCACCGGTGGCCTTGACGATCGCGCGCAGTTCGGGCACCCGTTCGGCCTTGGTGACCGCGACCTTGGTCGGCGGTTTGGGGCGCAGAACGGACCATGCGATCGACCCGGCGACCAGGCCGAGCAGGACGAGAGCGATGTGGCGTAGCTTCATGCCGAGGGCAGGCTGGCGAGCGGCGTCCCGCGCGCGAGGGCGGCCCATCGTGGCCGGCGCGCGACCCGAACTGCCGCCCCCAGCGCGGGGAATGTGGGACCCGCGGCGATACGGGCCGGCGCGGCCATGATTCGGCTTCGCCGGTGCGGAATCAACCGCAACCCGACACGCTGGCACGGACCGCCGCGAAGATTAGACTGCGGCGCCCGCTCGTCCGTGATGAAGCCGATCCGACTCGCCGCCTTCCTGCTGTTCGTCGTCTCGGGCTTCTGCGGACTGGTCTACCAGATCGTCTGGCTGCGGCTCGCGTTCGCCGCGTTCGGCATCGTCACCCCGGTGCTGTCGGTGCTGCTGTCGGCGTTCATGGCCGGCCTCGCGCTGGGTTCCTGGCTCGGCGGCAAGCTGGGCGCCGCGCTGCAGCGGCGCAAGGCCGCGGCGGCGACCGCCTACGGCCTCGTCGAATGGGGCATCGCCGGCGGCGCGGTCGCGGTGCCGTGGCTGTTCGCGACCGGCGAGCAGTCGCTGCTGACCGCGGGCGAATGGTCGCCGTTCGGCTACCTGGCGATGTCGGGCGTGATCATCGCCGCGGCGATCCTCGGCTTCGCAACCCTGATGGGCGCGACCTTCCCGCTGATGATGGCGTTTCTCCGCGCCGCCGACCCGAGCGAGGAACGCACCTTCAGCCACCTCTACCTCGGCAACGTGATCGGCGCGATGCTCGGCGCCGCGACCACCGCAGCCGTGCTGGTCGAATGCCTCGGCTTCCGCCACACGCTGCTGGTCGCCGCCGGCGGCAACCTGCTGATCGGCGCGGTCGCGATGCTGTTGCCGCTGCTCGCGCGCGGCCGCAGCGCGCCGGCGGCCTCGGCCGACGTCGACGCCGGCGCAGCCGCAGCCGCCCCGGCCGCCGGCGCGCTCGGTCCGCGCACGC
>CAYMRG010000356.1:0-2538 GCA_964392555.1 uncultured candidatus Brocadiaceae bacterium | reverse complement strand
ATGGAGGTCGCATGGACGCGCGCCTTCACGCCGGTGCTGTTCACGACGATCTACGCGTTCGCGGCGGTGCTGACGGTCTACCTCGCCGCGACCTGGATTGGCTCGGCGTTCTACCGCCGCCACCTGCGCACCGGCCGCACGGCCAGCGGCGCCACGCTGGTCGCACTGCTGTTCGTCGCCGCGCTGCTGCCGCTGGTCGGCAACGATCCCGGCCTGCACGAGAGCAAGACGCTGGTGCTCCTGAGCATCGTGCCGATCTCGGCGCTGCTCGGCTACCTGACGCCGATGCTGGTCGACCAGCACGCGCGCGGCGAACCACGCGGCGCCGGCACGGCCTACGCGATCAACGTGCTCGGCTGCATCCTCGGTCCGCTGCTGGCCGGCTACGTGCTGCTGCCCGAGATCGGCGTCAAGTGGACGCTGCTCGGCTCGGCGGCCGTCTACCTGCTGTGCGTGCCGTTCGCGCGGCCGAAGCACCTGTCGGCGACGTGGCTGCTGGCGGTCGCGGCCGGCCTAGGCGGGCTCTGGCTCGGCGTCACGGTCACGCGCACCCACGAGGACCCGAGCCTGCACGACGGCTGCGAGGTGCGCCGCGACCACGTCGCGACCGTGGTCTCGTTCGGCGAAGGCCGCGAGAAGCGGATGCTCGTCAACGGCATCGGCATCACGACGCTGACGCCGCTGACCAAGGTCATGGCGCACCTGCCGCTGGTCATGCGCGAACGGCCGCCGCAGTCGACGCTGGTGATCTGCTTCGGCATGGGCACGACCTTCCGTTCGCTGGCGTCGTGGGGCGGCCGCACCACCGCGGTCGACCTCGTGCCCAGCGTGCCGGCGGCGTTCGGCTTCTACTGGGCCGACGCGCAGGACGTGCTCGGTCGCGCCGGCGTGCGCGTCGTGGTCGACGACGGCCGCCGCTTCCTGAAGCGCACCAGCGAGACCTTCGACCTGATCACGATCGACCCGCCGCCGCCGGTCGAGGCCGGCGGCTCGAGCCTGCTCTACTCGCTCGAGTTCTACCGCACGCTGCGCCAGCGGCTGTCGCCGGACGGGCTGCTCGCGCAGTGGTTCCCCGGCGGCGAGAAGGCGATCGAGCAGGCGGTCGTCAACACGCTGGCGCAGTCGTTCCCCCACCTGCTCGTCTACCGCTCCTACGAGCCGCCGCACGTCGGCCTGCACATCCTCGCATCGACCTGGGAGATCACGCCGCCGACCGTCGCGCAGGCGATCGCGCGCATGCCCGAGAAGGCGCGCCAGGACCTGCTCGAATGGACCGAAGGCATGCCGCTCGAGGTCGCGTGGCCGCTGGTGCTCGACCAGCGGGTGCCCGTCGCGGAGCTGCTGCCGCAGAACCCGCGGCTCGGCATCACCGACGACCGGCCGTTCAACGAGTACTTCCTGCTGCGGCGGACGTTCGGCGGCGCGTGGCCGTTCCTCGAGGACACGCTGCCGGCGAAGTGACCGTCAGCGCGCGCCGCGCCGCCCGCGCCACAGCAGCCCGAGCGCGATCGCCCACGCCAGCAGGGTCAACCGCAGCGGCCAGACGACGCGCGCGCCGTCGTAGGTGAACACGACCTCGTGCTCGCCGGCCGGCACGTGGACCGCGCGCAGGTAGTGGTCGGCGACGTAGAGCGGCACCGGCTCGCCGTCGAGGCACGCGCGCCAGCCGGCGTCCCACGGGTCGGCGAGGCGCAGGTAGCCGGCGGCCGCGGTGCGGACCTTGACGACGGTGCGCTCGTCGCGGCGCTCGACCAGCGTCACCGCGGCATCGGCCGGCGGCGTCGCCGCGACCACGGGTGCGCTCGGGTCCTCGAGCACGACGCGGTGCGCGACATCGCGGTCGGTGCGCAAGAGCGCCGCGAGCCGCGCCGGCTCGTCGGGCAGGAGATCGACCTGCTGGACGAACGTCGCGCGCGGCAGCGCGGTCGTCCGCTCGAGCAGCCGGAACGCGCCGGTGCCGGCCGGCGTGCGGTCGAGCAGCGTCGCCGAGGTCGCGACCGGTTCGCGCGTCAGCACGAAGCGCAGGCCGTAGAGGTCGCTCAGCGGGTGCGCGAGCGCCGCCGCGTCGTGGAATGCGCCGACGCCGGCGCCCTGGTAGACCGCGGTGCGGTCGATCAGCGCCATGAACTGCTCGTAGCGACGCGGCGGCAGCGGGTTGTAGCCGGCGTTCTCCTCGAGCCGCAGGAACCCCGGCAGGTTGGGCGCCATCGCCGCATCGGCGCGCGTGCCGGGCGCGGTCAGCCGGCACAGCCGCGGCCGGTCGCCGTTGGCCGGCGCCGCATCGGCCACCGGCTGCAGCACCGCCGGCACCTGCGTGACGCGCTCGGCGGCGACGGTCTGGACCGGACCGAGGCCCGTGTGCAGCAGTTCGGCGATCGTCGCCGCGAGCCACAGCGCGAGCCGCGCGCGGCCGCGCAGCCACAGCGACAGCAGACCCGCGCCGGCGACCAGCAGCGCGCGCCAGGCGGTCGCGAGCAGCACCGCGCGGTTGTGCGCGAGTTCGCCGGGCGCGGCGGCACCGGCGATCGCCTGCGCGAT
>CAYMRG010000355.1:0-5980 GCA_964392555.1 uncultured candidatus Brocadiaceae bacterium | reverse complement strand
GGCGGGAATGCGGACTCGCGCCCTCGAGCGCTGGCCGACAGCGAGGCCACCGACGCAGGCAGGTCTCGACTGCAGATCCGACGACGCCGGCTTCTGTTCCAGCGCGAGCGCCGAGGGCGTCGCTTTCGCCGTCCTGCGGCGTCAGGCGAACCGAAGCGTGCTCGGGTGGGGTGGTTGGTGGGACCCCGCTTGGTGAGAAGTCCGGGCGGCCCGCCGGCACGCGTCAGCGGGAGCTGCCGGCCGCGCCGCTGTTGCCTTCGTCGCTCTGCGGCAACGGTCGTTCGTTCGCTGCCGGCGAAGGGTAGATCGGCGTCACCGGGTATTCGGTGTATTCGCGGCGGTCCCAGGCGCGTTCGATCGCCTCGCGTTCCTCCTGCGTGATCGGCACGGCGGGCTGCCAGCAGCGCCACAGGAGCCACTCGACGAGGTCGAACGGCCCGCCCAGCAAAGCTCCCGCCTTCCACAGCACGAACGAGGGGAAGAGGAATACCGATAGGGGATCGCGGGTCTCGCGCGGCTGGGCCTGGTAGACGGCGAACGTCGCCGGCAACGCCGCGATGTCGACCGGCAAACCGATCGAGAAGCCCGCGGTCGCGCCGATCGTCGCCGGCAGGCGCGTGAACCACGAACGGCCGTAGCGGGCGTTGACCAGCTCGTCCGTGTAGCGGACCACCTGGACGCAGCTGCCGAGCGGCAGCAGCGACAGCAGCAACAGCGCCGCCTTCATGCGATCAGGACTTCTTCGCCGGCTCCCGCCGGGCGAACTGCATCTTGCGGATCAGCCAGCGATCGCCGAGTTCGGGCGGCGGCGTGGCCGACGACGTTGCGATGCGATCGGTCGTCAGGTTCTCGAGCGTCAGCGACCGCAGCTTCCAGATCGACTGCTGGGCGCCGTTGGCGACGCTCGCGCCGGACTCGCAGTTGAACAGCACGGCGTAGAGCAGGCCGAGCTGCACCGGCAGCTTGTTGTTCCAGTTGACGTCGACGACGTAGTCGACGACCCCCTGGCCCGACGGCAACTTGCCGCCCTCGGGTTTCGAGTCGGTGATCGAGATGTCGACCGGCTTCAGCTGCCCGCCGCCGGCCGCCATGATCTGGCCCTCGAAGTACTTCCGCTCCATGTTGATGGTGTCGTTGGTGCTGAGGCGGTTCGCAGCGACGACCTCGATCTTCTTCTGCAGGCCACCGATCTCCTCGAGCATGCCGCCGGAGCGCCGCGCGTTCTCGATCGCCGTCGTGCAATCCGCGATCGAATGGTCGAGCTTCGAGCAGAACCACGCGCCGATCGGCAGCAGGATCAGGCTGACCAGCACGATGCCCTTGTAGAGATCCATCGAACGGAAGAAGTTCACTTGCCACCCCCCATCGCCAGGCGATCGCCGTCGAGCGGCGCTGCGGCCGGCACGGCGCCGAGCGGGTTGGCGCCCGGCCCGAACGGATCGAACACCGGCTTGATGCCCATGCGGAACTTGTAGAACGCGCCCTGCACGCCGCTGGTCGCCGAATCGGTGAACAGCTCGTCGTTGGCGCGCGCGTCCTTGAGCTTGACGAACGGCGAGTCCGGCATCGCGTACTCGGCCTCCATCGCCCGGTCGATCGCACCCAGCCGATCGCGGAAGTCGGGGCCGCGGAAGGCGATCCGGAACTCCAGGTAGCGGATCTTGGTGTCCATGTTCAGCTCGACCTTCAGCACGAGGTAGCGACCGAGCTCGGGCTCGACGCGCTTCAGCATCTCCGCCCAGCGCACCAGCACCGCGAACCCCGACTCGAGCTTGACGTCGTCGTAGATGCCCGACTGCTCCTGCTTCACCTCGACGGCCTTGCGCAGGCGGTCGCGCACGAGCTTGATCCGCTCGTGGACCGGCGCGGCCTCGAGTTCGGCGATCAGGTCGCGGTAGCCGTAGTCCTTCTTGCCCTTCGGCATGTCGAAGCGGAAGAAGCGCTGCTCCTCGAACCAGCGCCCGCCGAGCACGCTGTGCAGCATGCCGTGGAACACCGGCGGGTCCTTCGGATTGTCCGCCGGGTGCGTGCGACCGATCTCGAGCTCGAGGTGGCGCAACTTGGTCGCCAGCGTGATGCCGTAGACGAGCATCGCCAGCAGCGCGACCATGCAGACGATCGCGAGCGGGAACTTGATGCGCTCGAAGCCGCGCGCCAGCACCAGGTCCTCCTGGCGCAGCTCGAAGCCTTCGGGCCCGCCGAGCGGCTTCAGCGCCAGCCCGATCGCCGTGGCGAGCTGCGGCCCCAGCGCCTCGACCTCCGCGTCGTCGAGGTCGTGCTGCAGCTTGCTCAGCAGGTCGAGCGGCTGCGGCGCCATGCCGAACACCGCGGTCAGCATCTCGGTCATGCCCGGCGAACGGCTCGCACCGCCGGTGATCCAGACGGCCTGGATCTGCCCGCTGCGGCCGGTCGACGTCAGGTAGCGGACCAGTTCGCGCGACAGCCGCTGCAGGAAGCCGGTGCTCGCGGCGGCGACGGCGTCGTGCTCGACCTCGACCTTGCGCAGGCGCGGGGCGGCGACCGCCTCGGCGGCACCTTCACCGGCCGGCAGGGCCTCGGCCACCTCGATGCGGACGTCACCACCGGTCAGCAGACTCTGGTGGACGGCATCGCGAACGTCGGCCGACGCGACGCCGATGCGCCGCGCGATCTCGTCGAGGATCACCGCGTCGCCGACGCGCAGCACGCGCATGTCGATCAGCCGGTCGCCCTCGAACAACAGCACCTTGACGCTGCGCGCCCCCAGGTCGACCAGCGCGGTGACCCGCGGCACGGCGACTGCATCGCCCTTGGCCTCCTCATCGGCTTCCTCGGGCTCGAACACGCCGGCCCAATGCGCGGCGCGGTAGAGCGCCATGGTGTCGAGGTCGATGCGCTCGGGCTCGATCGTGACCGCGCTCAGCTCCTCGAGCTGGCGGCGCAGCGCCGGCTTCGGCACCGACGCGACCAGCACGCGCGATCCGCCCTCGGCCCCTTCGCCGACCTCGTGGAAGTCGACGACCATGTCGTCGACCGAGTGTGTCTGGATCTCGCCTTCGATCTCGGCCTTGACGACCTTGCGGATCGCGTCGGTGCCCTTGAACGGCAGCTCGATGACGCGCAGCACGGCCTCGCGGCACGGATGGCCGAGCGTCACCGTGCCGCGCAATCCGTCGTCGAGCGCGCTGCGCGCGGCACCCGCGACGGCGGCGGCGTGGCCGGCCGCTTCGCCGCCGAGCGTCGTCGACCGGGCGGACACGAGTCGCGTCTTGCGGTAGCTGCCGTCGAGTTCGACGACCTTCACGGCGAAGTCGCCGGGGTCGATGCCAATGCTCTTCACCATGGGGTCACCAGTTCGTTGTCACTTCGTCTCGCCCCGGCTGGCCGCGTCGTAGCGGGCGCGCTGTGTTTCGGTCAACAGGGCCCGGATCCGCTGCTCGGCGGTGCCGCGCGCCTGCAGCAGTCGGCTCTGGATGCCGGGCGGCAGCTGCGAGAACTCGGCGCTGGCGCGGATCGCCTGCTCCTCGTCGTGCAGCCACTGCATCACCAGCTGCCAGCTGCGCTCCTGACGTTGGTCGAGGCCGAAGCGCTCGGCCATGTCACGCACGTAGGCGCGATCCGGCGAGATCCCGCCGGCATCGCTGGCCAGCACCTTGGGGAGCGCGATGCCGATGTTCATGCCGGCGGCGAAGCTTCCCAGGACGGCGCCGAGAATCCATAGCCGCAGGCGGTTCACGTCCCGTCACCGCCGCTCGGGCGACGCCGGGGAACCCTGCGGCTGCGCCTGGATCAGCGCGTCGAGGCGCTCCATCTCGTGGCGGATCTCGTCGGGCGCCGCCTGCAGCTGGTCGTGGGCGCGGCCGGCGAACAGGCCGCTGTGCCACGCCAGACCGACCGCGATCAGGATCGCGGCCGCGATCAGGATCCGCCGGCACATCTGGCCGAGGTCGACGGCCGCCTGCTCGGCGACCAGCTCGCGCCGGCTCGGCTGACGGCGCACGGCCGCCATCACGCCGGCGGCGAACCCGGCCGGAGCCGCCATCGCGGTCGGCCGGCCGGCGACGAACCCGGCGCGCAGCCCGCGCTCGCGTTCGAGCCCGGCGCGCAGGGCGGGTTCGGCCAGCAGGCGCGCCTCGAGGGTCGCGGTGGCCTCGGGCGACAGTTCGCCATCGAGCAGCCGCTGCAACAGCTGCTGGTCACCACGGACCAGATCGCTGGGGTAGTTGCGGGCGTCGTTCATGCTTTGCCTCCGCGCGTGCTTCGCGCCAGTGGCGAGGGGTTCCCGTTCGGGCCAAGGTCCCCGTTCGGGCCAAGGTCCCTGTTCGGGCCAAGGTCGGCGCCGGGAACGAGTTCGGGGTGGTTGCGGACGAGCTGGTCCTTGAAGCGCTGGCGCGCCCGGAACAGCCGGGATTCGACGGTGCCGAGCTGGATCTGCAGCACCTCGGCGATCTCCGTGTAGGAGAGGTCTTCGTATTCGCGCAGGATCAGGATCGTGCGGTACTTCTCCGGCAGGCCATCGACGATCGCGCGCGTCACGCGCGCCAGCTCGGCGTCCAGCAGGGGCGCCAACGGGCTCTCGTCCTCGTCGGCGCGGGGCAACCGGTCGTGCGCGCGGGCGTCGAGCGCAGCGTCGTCCTCGACCAGGCGCAGGCGGCGGTAGCTGGCTCGCGACAGGTGGTCGGTCGCGGCGTTGACCGCGATCCGGTAGAGCCAGGTGAAGAACTGCGACTCGTGCTGGAAGGTGTGGAGCTTGCAGAACACCTTGAGGAAGACGTCCTGCGCCAGGTCCTGGCACTCGATCGGATCCCGGCAGTAGCGACCGAGCAACCGGAAGACCCGGTCCTCGTAGCGCTCGACCAAGGTCGCGAACGCCGGGTCGCTGCCCGCCAGCACGGCGGCGATCAGTTCCTGGTCGGTCTCTGGCTGCTGCTTCAAGGCGAACACGGGGGCGTCAGAGGGGGCTCGGCGCGGGTTTCTTCCCGTTCGCCGCGAGTTCGTCGCGAACGCGCGGATCCGGTCAGCCGAGCAGGTGCCCCATCTTGTCGCGCTTCGTACCTAAGTACTTTTCGTTGTGCTGGTTAGGAGGAATGACCACCGGCACCTGCTCGACGATCTCGAGGCCGTAGGCCTGCAGGCCGGTCAGCTTCTTCGGGTTGTTGGTCAGCACCTTCAACCGACGCAGGCCGAGGTCGTGCAGGATCTGGGCGCCGGTGCCGAACTCGCGTTCGTCGGGGCGGAAGCCGAGGTGGACGTTGGCCTCGACCGTGTCCATGCCCTCGTCCTGCAGGGCGTAGGCGCGCAGCTTGTTGTCGAGCCCGATGCCACGGCCTTCCTGGCTGATGTAGAGCACCACGCCGCGGCCCTCGGCCTGGACCCGCTGCATGGCCATGTGCAGCTGCGGACCGCAGTCGCAGCGCAGCGAACCGAACGCGTCCCCGGTCAGGCACTGCGAATGGACGCGCACCAGCACCGGCTCCGGGATCGGTGGGAACGGCGCGTTGGCCCCGGCCCGCTCGATGCCGACGGTCAGCGCCATGTGCGTGCGGCCGTCGACCAGGCTGTGGTAGGTATGGCAGTCGAACTCGCCGAACTGCGTCGGCATCCGCGCGACGGTGACGCGCTCGATCAGCCGTTCGCGCTGCCGCCGGTATTCGACGAGGTCGGCGATGCAGCCCATCTTGATGCCGTGGGCGGCGCAGAACTGCAGCAGATCCGGGACGCGGGCCATCGTGCCGTCGTCCTTGATGATCTCGCAGATCACGCCCGCGGGCCGCAGACCGGCCAGGCGGCAGAGGTCGACGATGCCTTCGGTCTGGCCGGTGCGGACCAGCACGCCGCCGTCGCGCGCGCGCAGCGGGAAGATGTGGCCCGGGGTCCGGATGTCGCTCGGTGCGGCGCCGTCGGCGACCACGGTGAGGATCGTCTTCGCGCGATCGCGCGCGGAGATGCCCGGTCCGACGCCGTGCCGCGCGTCGATGGACACCGTGAACGCCGTGCCCAG
>CAYMRG010000354.1:0-5983 GCA_964392555.1 uncultured candidatus Brocadiaceae bacterium | reverse complement strand
CACCGCGCCTCAGCCGCCGGCCGCGACCGCGTCGGCCGGGACCGCCTGCGCTTCGGCGAACAGCAGCACCGCCGTGTTCTCCACGTTCCCCGCAACCGCGCCGAGCAGCAGGGCCTCGCCCGACACGAAGTCGACGTCGCCGCGCACGGTCTGGTCGAGCAGCAGCGGCAGCTCGATCGCGCCCATCCGCCCGTCGTGGACGTAGCCGACGGGGCGCGGCAACACGCGGTCGCGTTGCCGCCAGGTGAACCCCAAGGACGTCGCCGAGCCACGCCGTTCGGGCGCGAAGGTCAGCTCGAGGCCGTGCTCGAATACCGCGACGTGCGGATCGATCGTCCAGGGATCACCGTGGACGCCGCGATCGGCGAACGCGCCGATCGCGAGCCGCGACACGTAGGCGGTGCGCTTGCCGGCGCGCAGCGTGCCCTGATGGCCGTTGTCGATGAGGATCGTCGGTTGCGCGACGACCCGGCCGCGCGCGTGCCAGTCGGCCAGGCGCGCCGCCAGGTCGTCGGCGGCGAGCCGCGCGCCCTGGCCCTGCTCGGCCGCCAACGGCCAGCCCGGCAACAGCGCCCGCACCTCGTCGATCGGCAGTTCGACGAGCGTCGCACGCACGGTGATCGAGCCGCTGCCCGCGGCTGCGGCCGGCGCCGCGGGCCACGCCGCCTCGCCAGCGAGGGTGACATCGTCCGGCAACGGCTGCGCCGGCTCGATCCGGCCGACGTAGGCGACCGGGAACGGCTCGCGCACGGCCAGCGGCCGCGGCTGCGGCTGCACCGCCTGGCATGCGGCGAACAGGGCGGGGAGCAGGGGAACGAACGCGGCGACCTTCTTCCGGCGCATCGGGATCCTCGGGGTCGGGTGACCCCGGGATCGTAGCCGGCGGCCGCGGCCCCGCCGAACCCGCGCTACTGCAGCTGCGCGGTGCTCAGCATGCCGTTGCTGAAGACGAACCCGCCGGTCTCGCCGTTCGGCAGCGGCGTGCTGCCGTCGAAGAACGCGACCGCCTGGGCCGCGATCGTGATGCCGGGCGGGACGACCGGCGCGGCGAAGGTCAGCGGCACCGCGTTGCTCGCCGTCGCCGTGATGGCGAGGCCGAGGCTGAGGTCCAGCGAGCCGATGTAGCCGCGGCACCCCGGCAGGCCGGTGAAGATGCCGGTCAGGTCGAAGCCGGGGATCACCGGGTTGAGGCTGAAGAACACGACCGACAGGTGCACACCCGAGCCCGGCAGGAACTCGGGGATGTTGCCGATCGTGTAGGTGACCGTCGTGCTCGGGTTGATGACCGGCGCCGGCGACGCCGTCAGCGTCAGCGGCTGCATCGTCGCGGGCGGCGTCATGGCGAACGGCGTCGACGTCGACAGCGGCAGCGAGGCCGGCGTGGCACTGACGCCGGCGAGCGTGCTGCCCACCACCATCGTCGTGGTGTTGGTGCTCGGCGCCATGCTGACCCAGACCAGGAAGACGTCGCCGGTGGCCTCGTATATCTGCCACTGGAAGGTCGCGGGGTTGGTCGAGCTGTATTCGTAGACGCCGTCGAACGTGACGTAGAAGACGCCGTTGACCTCTTCGGTCTTGATCGAACCGCTGCCGGCCTGCGCCGGGTTGTAGTCGCGCCAGCAGTACCAGGCGAGGCCGGTGGCCGTCGCCGTCGCCGCCAGCGACGCCTGGTAGCCGGTGCCCTGGTTGCCGGTCGCGTCGGCGGTCAGCACGCCGTTCGAGGAGACGGTCCACTGCGGCGCGACGCCGCCGGGCACCGGCGGGGCGACCGACGGGGAGAACGTCGCCGTGGTGTCGTCGGCATTCGCGACGACCGTGGCGGCGGCCGTCGGCGGCACGAAGAAGGCCGATCCGCCGCCCGGGACCCACGTCGCGAGGTAGCCGTCACCGGCGAGGTTGAAGATCAACGCGTTGCCGTCCAGCTCCGCCTTCGCCGCCGGCGTGCCGGCGAACGACTCCATCAGGCTGCTGCTGGTGTCGGGAGCCGTGAAGCTGTAGCAACCGGCACCGAACGCCTGGTTGGCAGCGGCCGACAGGTCGCGGATCTGCAGCGCGGTGATGTGCGGCGCGAGCACGTTGGTCGTGAGCGGGTGCGTGCCCTGGATCGCCAGCCACAGTTCGGCGGACGGGTTGTAGGTGAACGTTCCCGTGCAGTGCGAGCCG
Source organism: uncultured candidatus Brocadiaceae bacterium (assembly GCA_964392555.1). GTDB lineage: Bacteria > Planctomycetota > UBA1135 > UBA1135 > UBA2386 > CAYMRG01. The sequence goes on along the minus strand of CAYMRG010000354.1, from coordinate 3,820 downwards.
AAGATCGTGTCCGGCGAGCTCACCGCCGGGGCGTTGTCGGGATCGGCTTCGAGCGGGCCCGACAGCGGTCCCTGCTGCATCGACGGCAGGCTCGTCAGCTCGCCGCCCGTCAGCACGCCCGTGCCGAAGGCCGAGCTCAGCGTCATCACGCGGTCGTAGAGGACGTTGGTCGCGGTGCCCGTGCGCTGGTCCGTGAACCAGACCTGGATCTCGTACGAATGGCCGGCAACCAGCGTCGTCAGGTTGTCGAGGCGGATCCCGCCCCACGCCGACGGGTTGGCCGCCGCCGCGGTCTGCATCGCCAGCGAGTTGCCGAGCAGCTTGTCGAGGCCGTCGTTGCCGGTCGCCGAGCCGTTGAGGCCGCCGGTGATGTAGCCGTCCCAGCCGGTCGGATGGAACCCGCCGGCGAACAGGACACCGTTGACCGTCGCGTCGATGGCGGCGACGTTCGGCTGGTGCGCGTTGCCGGCGAACACCAGCGCGCCGTGCAGGCTGACATCGGTCGGCGCGAGGCTCGGCAGCACGGGGCCCCAGGTGATCGTCTGGGCGCCGGCGACGCCGGCGAGCAGCGCGAAGGGCAGGAGAGTGGCGAGCGAACGGTTGGATCGGGTCATGGTCACGGAACGCGGTTGGGGCGATGAAGGCGGCACGATCCCGGTGGCAGCGCGGCAAGTCAATCCGCGCGTAACGCAGCCTTTCCGGCCCACCGCGGGCATGTCCGCCGAACGTCCCGCGCCCGTCACGGCGACGTCATCGCCGCGACCACCGCGGCCGCGATCCGTGCTACCGTGGTCGACCATGCCACGATGCGCCCTGCTGCTCGCGATCCTGCCGGCCCTCGGCTTCGGCCGCGCGCTGGCCGCGTCCGGGCGTGCACGACTTCCGCAACATCGGCGTGCGGCCGATCGCCGAGGACGAAGGCCGCTTCGCCGTCACCAACCTGCCCGCCGACCGCGGCCGCTTCAAGGTCCCGGGCCTGCGCAACGTCGGCCTGCGCGCGCCGTACTTCCACACCGGCAGCAAGGCGACGCTGCTCGACGTCGTCGACTTCTACTCGCACGGCGGCGACTTCCACGTCAACCAGGACCCCGCGGTCTACAACATCCCGGGCCAGATCTCGCCGCTCGACCGCTTCGACCTGGTCGCGTTCCTCGATGCGATGACCGATCCGCGCGTCGCGCAGGAGCTGCCGCCGTTCGATCGACCGCGGCTGTGGAGCGAAGGCGCAAACGTGCCGACGACGTTCGGCGCGGGCACCGCCGGCAGCGGCGGGATCGCACCGCAGAGCGTCGCCGTGCTGCCCGCCTTCCTCGGCAACCCGCACTGCACGGTCGGCATCGACCACGCCGCGCCGGCCGCGCTGCACCTGCTCGGCCTCGACCTCGCCGCGAGCCCGGGGCCGATCCCGGTGCTCGGCGTCGACCTGCACCTCGCGCTGTCGCCGGCGTTCGTGCTGCTGGGCATGAGCCAGTTGACCCAGGGCAGCGCACCGGGGACCGGTTACGGCACCTTCCTGTTCGCGGTGCCGAGCGTCCCGCAGGCCGCCGGCCTGTCCCTCTACGGCCAATGGTTCGTGTTCGATGCGCTCGGCCCGGCCGGCCTCACGGCCTCCGACGCATTCGCGCTGCCACTGTTCTGACCACCGGATCGCCGGGTTCTGCTGCCCGAGCGAGGAGTCGGCGCCTTTCACCCCACCGCGCAAGCCTCCTCAACCCCGACGCCGCACGCCAGCGAACCACCCCCCCCGAGCGCGCCGATTTCGTCGTCCTGCAAGGAAGGCGACCCGAAGCGCGCGGAGGCGGGGCCTTCGCCCCGCCGAGCACGCTTCGGGTCGCCTGACGCCGCAGGACGGCGAAAGCGGCGCGCTCGGCAGGACGGCGAAAGCGGCGCGCTCACGCGAGCAGGTCGCGGACGACGCGCCCGTGGACGTCGGTCAGTCGGAAGTCGCGACCCTGGTAGCGGAACGTCAGCCGTTCGTGGTCGAAGCCGAGCAGGTGCAGCAGCGTCGCATTGAGGTCGTGGACGTGCACGGGGCGGTCGATCGGGTTGTAGCCGAGTTCGTCGGTCGCGCCGATCTGCGCGCCGCGCCGCACGCCGCCGCCGGCCAGCCAGGTGACGAAGCAGCGCGGATGGTGGTCGCGGCCGTAGTCGCCGCCGTCGACGTCGCCCTGCGCGTAGACCGTGCGCCCGAATTCGCTGGTCCAGACGACCAGCGTGTCGTCGAGCAGGCCGCGCTGCCGCAGGTCGCGCAGCAGCCCGGCGGTCGGCTGGTCGATGTCGCGGCATTGCGCCGGCAGGTCCTTCTCCAGCTCTTTGTGCTGGTCCCAGCCGCGATGGTAGATCTGCACGCACCGCACGCCGCGTTCGAGCATGCGCCGCGCCAGCAACGCGTTGTTGGCGAACGTGCCGCGCCGGTCGACCTCGGTGCCGTAGAGCGCGCGCACCGCCGCCGGTTCGGCGCCCAGGTCGACCAGCTCGGGCACGGCCTCCTGCATGCGGAACGCGAGTTCGGCCTGCTGCTGCCGCGCCTCGATGCCCGGGTCGCCGAAGTGATCGCTGGCCGCGGCGTTGAGCGCCGCCATCGCCGCGAGTTGCCGCGCGCGGTCGGCGCGCGCGACGCCCGCCGGATCCTGCAGGAACAGGACCGGATCGCCCTGGCTGCGCAGCAGCACGCCCTGGTGCTCGGCCGGCAGAAAGCCCGCGCCCCACAGGCGATGGTAGAGCGGCTGGTCGACCTTGGGCCCGCTCCAGCTCGAGTGCAGCACGACGAACGCCGGCAGGCCGCGCGTGTCGGCGCCGATCGCCCACGCGAGCCATGCGCCGAAGCTGGGCCGGCCGGGCTGTTCGCTGCCGGTCTGCAGCAGGTTGATCGCCGGCTCGTGGTTGATCGCATCGGTCTGCATCGTCCGCACGATCGCCAGTTCGTCGACGACGCCGGCGGTGTGCGGCAGCAGGTCGCTGAGCCAGGCGCCGCATGCCCCGTGCCGCGCGAAGGTGCGGTGCCGCGGCGCGGCGATCCGCAACCGCGCCTGGCCCGACGTCATCGTCGTGATCCGCTGCCCTTGCCGCACCGCATCGGGCAGATCCTGGCCGTGCCACTTCGCCAACTCCGGCTTGTGGTCGAACAGGTCGTGCTGCGACGGACCGCCCGACATGTGCAGGTAGAGCACGCGCTGGCAGCGCGGCGCGAAGTGCGGTCGCCGCGGCGCGTCGTCGCCACCGCGCGGCCACAGCCAGCAGGCGCCGGCGCTCGCCGCCGCCTGCGCCAGGAACGTCCGTCGGTCGGTCATGGCGGTCCGCTGGGGTATCACGTTGCGCTCGGCCTCGCAGAGGCTGAGAGAGAGTCCTCTCGAAGGCTCTGCGCGGCCGCGTAGGCGGCCGCCAATTTGCATTCTGATCTACTACTCCCGCGTTTCCTCGCGCGGCGAGCGGATTCGCCGTCGGCGAGCGGGAGTAGTAGTCGCCCCTGGAGACTGCAGCGTGCCTGCGGCCCCTTCTGGCGGCGCGTAGCGCCGCGCAACCTTGGGTTGCGGCCGCAGGACGCGCTGAGAGGCCGTATCATGATTCTCCCTCGGCCTCTCAGTTGCGGTGCAGGGCCTCGTCGAGCCCGAACAACGTGCTGGTGAGCAGCGTCCACGCCGCGACCTCGTCGCCGCCGGCGCGCTGCGCCGCGAGCAGCTCGCGGCAGGCCGCCCGCTCGACCGCGGTCGGCGCGCGCTGCAGCAGCGTGCCGAACGCGACGTCGAGCCGTTCTTCGTCCGCGACGGCGCTGGCGAGCACGCGCTGCGCGAAGGCCGCGGCCGCCTCGCGCAGGCCCTCG
>CAYMRG010000353.1:0-5993 GCA_964392555.1 uncultured candidatus Brocadiaceae bacterium | reverse complement strand
CGAGGCGGTCGCGATCGTGCACGGGCGTGTCGTCGACGACGGTGGCCGCGCGATCGGGGGCGCGCAGATCGACGCGGCCGTCGGCAACCTGCCGAGCACGGTCGCCACCAGCGCGGCCGACGGCTCCTTCGACCTGCGGCTCGCGACGACCGGCGAGATCTGGGCGCACAAGGCGACGTGGCAGCCCAGCGTGCGGCACCCGATCCAGGGCCCGGAGAACGAGGTCGTGCTGACGCTGTCGCCAGGCGGTCACGAGGTGACCGGAGTCGTGATCGACCCGGTCGGACGCCCGGTGCGCAACGCGCTCGTCATGCTGACTGCGGCCAGGGAGGCGGGCCCTGCTGCCAGGCAGGCGCCGGTCGTCACCCACACCGATGGCAACGGGCGCTTCGTCAGCCAGGAGGTCGCGGTCGGCACGCACACCGCGTACGCGATCGCCGAGGGGTTCGCGTTCGCCGAGAGCGAGGTGGCGGTCGTCGCGGCGGCCGCCGTGCCACAGGTGACGTTGCAGTTGCGCGCCGGCGCGACGGTGCACGGCGTCGCGCGACGGGGCGAACGTCGCGATCAACCGGTGGTCGGGCTGGCGATGCTGATCATGCGCGACAACGCGCTGCCGGGCATGTTCGAGGGCGTCTCCGATCACCTGATCCGCCGGGAAACGACGACTGCCGGGGACGGCAGCTACCGCTTCACCGCCGTGCCCCCCGGACGCATGTGGGTCATCGCCATGGTCGGCACGCCGAAGAACACCAACGTCGTGCTGCAGGACGGCCAGGACCTCGAATGGAACCCCGACCTGTCGCCGCCCGGATCACGTTCGATCCGTGGCCGGCTCGAAGGTCCGGACGGCACACCGCTCGCGAACTGGCAGCTGCGCACGATGTACCTGAATCTGGCGACGCGGACGCCGGAGACCGCGGCAGCCATCACCGACGGCGACGGCGGCTTCGAGTTGCGCAACCTGCGCGACCAGCCCTACGACGTCCAGGCCTACGCGCCGGGTGGCGCGAGGGATGCGTTCGCGGTTCGACAGGCGCAGCGACCAGGCGAAGCCGCGTTCGTCTGGCGACTCGCTTCGCTGCCGGAGGACGACGGGGTGATCCTGGGATCAATCGCGGGGCCCGATGGCCAGCCATTCGACGGCGCCAGCGTGAGCGCGCGGCAGGGCGGCCTCTCGCGCAAGGGCACGGTCGCCGCGGGCGCGTTCCGCCTCGATGGCCTGCCGCCGGGCACCTGGTCGCTCAGCGGCTACCGCAAGGACTACGGCTCGTTCGCGCTCGGCGAACACACGGTGGCGGCCCGCGCCACACTCGACGTCGGCCCGCAGCGGCTCGCGGCTGCCGGCCGCCTGCTCGTGCGCATCCAGCCCGCGTCGGTAGCGGCCGAGCGGCTCTCGTATCGACTCGTGCAGGAGGAAGGGGGCGCGAACACCTCGTCGCGTTTCGACCGCGCCGGTGCGGCGATGCGCTCCCTTGCGCTCCCGCCGGGGCGCTATCGCCTGTCGGTGTGCGGCGAGGGCATCGCGCCGATCGAGCGCTCCCTGCTGCTCGCGCCCGGCGACGACACCACGGTCGACGTGCCGACCGCAGTCGCGACGACGGTCGTCTTCGAGTTCACGCCCGAGGACCTGGCGGCCGACCAGTGGGACGACTACCTCGAACTCGAGCTGCTCGACGCATCGGCGCGCGTCCTGGTCAGCCGCACGCTCGCCGTGCGGGGCGCGACCAGCCAGGTCGTCCGGATCGGCCTGCCACCGGGCGCCTACACCGTGCGCGGCACCGCCAACATGGGCGCCTGGCGCAAGGGGCGGGAGGCGTTCGTGGTGCCCGAACGCGCCGTCGCACCGATCACGGTGCGGGTGCCACTCGTGATCCAGAAGGAGTAGCCCGCGGGCTGCTTCCGGGGGCCCCGGGGGTCGGCAGCCGCGGCCGCAGCCGCTATCCTGCTCGCCCCCGATGATCACGCTGACCAGCATCAACAAGCGCCACGGCCACCAGATCCTGTTCGTCGACGCTTCGTTCCAGCTCAACCCTGGCGAGAAGGTCGGCCTGACCGGGCCGAACGGCGCCGGCAAGTCGACGGTGTTCCGGCTGATCGTCGGCGAGGAGAAGCCCGACGAAGGCGACGTGAACATGCCCAAGCGCCTCACGATCGGCTACTTCCGCCAGGACATGGGCGAGATGTCGGGCCGTTCGGTGATCGACGAGGCGATCGCCGGCAGCGGTCGCATCGGCTCGCTGCACCACGAGCTCGAGCAGCTGCAACACGACATGTCGGACCCCGACAAGGCCGACGACATGGACCGCATCCTCGCGCGCTACGGCGAGGTGCAGGCCGAATACCAGGATCTCGGCGGCTACGAGCTCGAGGCGAAGAGCCGCGAAGTGCTGCACGGGCTCGGCTTCCACGACGAGCAGATCGACGGCGATGTCGGCGCGCTGTCGGGCGGCTGGAAGATGCGCGTCGGCATGGCCAAGGTGCTGCTCGGCAACTTCGACGTGCTGCTGCTCGACGAGCCGACCAACCACCTCGACATCGAGTCGATCCTGTGGCTCGAGCAGTGGCTGCGGCAGACCAAGGCCGCGGTGCTGATGACCTGCCACGACCGCGACTTCATGAACCGGCTCGTCGACCGCATCGTCGACATCGACGACGGCGAGTTCGTCTCCTACACCGGCGACTACGATTTCATGGAGCGCGAGCAGAAGAACCGGCTCGCGCAGAAGGAGGCGACGTTCGCGCGGCAGGAGGCGATGATCGCGAAGATGCAGCGGTTCATCGACCGCTTCGGCACGCACGTCGCGAAGGCCGCGGCCGCGCAGAGCCGGCAGAAGAAGATCGACAAGATCGAGCGCGTCGACCCGCCGAAGAAGCGCGAGATCGTGCCGTTCGCCTTCAAGACGCCGCCGCGCTCCGGCGACGACGTCGTCAAGCTGCAGGGCGTCGACAAGGCCTACGGCGCGAAGACGATCTACAAGGGCCTCGAATTCGAGGTCAAACGCGGCGAACGCTGGTGCGTGATGGGCCAAAACGGCTCCGGCAAGACGACGCTGCTGAAGATGGTCGCGGGCCAGCTCGATCCCGACGGCGGCACGGTCAAGCTCGGCAGCGTCAAGATGGGCTACTTCGCCCAGCAGGCGCTCGATCTGCTCGACCCCGACCTGACGATCTTCGAGCAGGTCGACAAGAAGTTCCCGCTCGAGGCGACCGGCGCGAAGCGCAACCTGCTCGGCGCGTTCCAGTTCACCGGCGACGACCACGAGAAGCGCGTCGGCATCCTCAGCGGCGGCGAGAAGTCACGGCTGGTGCTGGCGCTGATGCTCTACGACCCGCCGAACTTCCTCGTGCTCGACGAGCCGACCAACCACCTCGACATCGTCACCAAGGAGATGCTGGTGCAGACGCTGCGCACCTTCGAGGGCACGATGCTGTTCGTCTCGCACGATCGCACGTTCCTGCGCGGCCTCGCCACGCAGGTCCTCGACGTCAGCGAGTGCACCGTCGGCAAGCCGCCGAAGGCCTATCCCGGCAGCTACGTCGAGTGGGTCGAGCGCTTCGGCATGGAAGCGCCGGGCGTGCACGCCTGACGGCGACGCCGTCGGCCAACGCGCGGCAGCGCGCCGCGGGCGTGCCGCGGTTCAGCGATCCGCCGGCCGCGCGCCGAACCGGATCGCGTCCGCGTGTGCGGCGAGATCGTCGGCGAACGTCGGATTCCACTCCGGCAGGCGGTGCGCGTCCGTACCTGGCGCCGCGATCGGCAACGACATCGGCCCACAGGCCGCGACGGCGCCGACCGGGACGAACCGCGGCGCGCCCTGGCGTCGATCGAACGGCACGCCGATGCCGAGCTCGGCGATCTCGCCGCTCGCCGCGTCGACGATCGCGTAGAGGCGCTTCTCAGGCTCCATCAGCCGGACGTTGGGCAGCACGCAGATGCCGATCTTGCCCTTGCGGTCGTACTGCGGCTCGCGGCGAACGGCCGCGCCGTGGTCCGCGATCAGCACCGGCGCGAACGCGAACAGCAGCATCTGCACGAATTCCTGCCGCGCCGCGGCGTCGCCCGGCGGCTCGTAGAAGTGCGGGCCGACGACCGCGCGTTCGTCGAGCACGTCCGCCACCGCGACCACCTTCTGCCGCGCGCCGGCGGCGTGGTCCTCGACGCGGAAGATGCCGGTGCGCCGATTCCACAGCAGATGGCGATCGCCGCGCCAGCAGGCGAACGTCGCGAGATCGGCGAAGCCGACGACGCCGTAACGGACGGCGATGCGCTCGACGACGTCGAGCAGGTCGGGGTCGACGACGCCGGCGTCGAGCCGCGGCGGTTCCGGGGCCGTGCCGCGGTGCGGGTAGCGTCGGTTGCGGATCGCCTCCAGGTAATCCAGCCGCCAGCCGCGGGCCAGCGGATCCCAGAACAGCGCTTCCTTGGTGAGCTGCACCCGGAACTCCAGGTGGGTGCCCGACGTGTCGAGGTCTTCGAGCAGCAGCGCCTGCAGCATCGCCCGCTCCGCGCCATCCTCCTTGCACTTGGGGATGAGATCCGCCAGCAGGTCCCGCTGCCACGGGTCGTGGCCGTAGGTCGCGAACGCGGTGGCGAGACGCGCCAACCGCTCGTCCTCGATGGCGGGCAACGGTGCGCCATTCTCCGTCGCGTGGCGCACGATCGGGCGATCGATCGCGCAGGTCGCGACATGGGCGACGACCTGGGCGAGCCATTCGCGGTCCGCCGCGGCCAGCTCCGCCGCCGACGCCTCGGTCGCGAAGTGCACGAGGTTGCCCTGCCGGAACGCGGTGACGGTCGCGCCGGGTGGTCGCGTCATCACCTCGAACTCGGGGCCGTACTCGGCCTGCGACATCGCCAGCAGCTCCTGCGACGTCGGCAGCCCCCACCGCCGCGGCAGGTGTTCGCCGGCGAGCCCGAGCAGGACCGTCGGCCGATCCCAGCGTGCCCGTTCGCCGAGCGGCAGCGCGTTGCCGGGCCCGAGCATGTCCGGCCAATCGTAGACGACGACCTCGGGCCAGATGCGCAGCTCGCGCACGTCGGCGCGTTCGCGCGGCAGCCGACGCACCCGCAGGCCGCCGGCGCGCAGCACGGCCTCGAAGGCGGGCCCGCGCAGGCCGTCGGCCACGAGCAGCACGCGCAGCGGCAGCGCCGCCGGGCGCTGCGCGCGCAGCGCGGCGCCGAGCCAGGCCGCGAGACCGAGGACGAACGGAGCCATGGCGCGGAGCGAGGTCATTGCGATTCCCGCGCCGAGGATATCCGAAGAGCCGGAGCCGGTGACGCGGTAGCCCAGCCGCCGCCGTGGCCCACGCGACACCGATACTCAGCCGCCGCCGACACTCAGCCGACGCCGAAGCCAAGTCGCCGCAGCTCGTCGGCGAGCGCCTGCCGCGCCGCCGCGTAGCTGGCCTTGCCGCCCCACATCGTCGCCATGCGTTCGGCCCAGCCCTTGTCCTCGCTGACGGGGCGGCCGTTGTAGCCGCCCTGCTCGGCGTTGGCGCGTTTCGCCCACGCGCGCATGACCGCGTCGGCGCCGTCGAGCACGGCGTCGGTCCGCGAACGGTCGTAGCGATCGAGGTGCAGCACGCCGGCGAGCGGCATGCGGCCGCGCGGCACCGGGTCGTCGGCGGCGAAGCCCAGGGTCATGCCGAACACGACGTAGACGTGGCTCGGCAGGTCGAGGCACTTCGCCAGTTCGAGCGGATGGTTGCGCGCGGCGCCGATCATGCAGGCGCCCAGCCCTTCGGCTTCGGCGGCGAGCTGCAGGTTCTGGCCGAGCAGCGCCGCGTCGACCGTCGCCTGCAGGAACAGCTCGAAGCTGTCGGCCGCGAGCGTCGTGCCGTGACGCGCGCAGGCGGCGGCGATCTTGTGCAGATCGGCGCAGATCGCCAGGAACAGCGGCGCCTGCGCGATGTGCGGCTGGCCGGCGCACAGCCGCGCGCATTCGGCCTTCTGCGCCGGATCGCGCACGGCCACGACCGCGTAGGCCTGGATG
>CAYMRG010000352.1:0-6004 GCA_964392555.1 uncultured candidatus Brocadiaceae bacterium | reverse complement strand
TCCTTGATCGTGTCGACGTTGATCGTGACGCTCGCCGCCATGCGCGATCGCAGCGTCGCGTCCTGGTTCTCGCCGTCGAGCTCGACCACGGTCGTGTAGACCTTGCGATCGCTCGACATCCAGCCGCTGTTGCTGTCGGCGGTCGGTGCGACGCTCGTCACGCGGCCGGCGTAGATGTCGCCCGGGCGCGCCTCGGCCTGCACGTAGGCGATCTGGCCCGGCTTGACCATCGCGACCTGCGCCTCCTGCACCTTGATGATGCAGCGCATCTTGGTCGTGTCGGGCAGCACGATCAGCTCCTGGCGCTCGCGCACCTGCACGCCTTCGCGAACGGCCTCGCCGCCGCGGCGGTCGCGATCGATGCGCGCATAGACGACCAGGCCCGGCGTCGGCGCGTAGACGACCGCGCTGTTGATCTGGCGATCGAGGTTCTCGAGCCGTTCCTTGGCCAGCGTGTACTCGGCCTGACGGCTCGCCAGCTCGCTGTCGGCCTTGGTGACCGAGGCGTCGTTGCTGGCCAGCACGCGCTCCAGCTCGAGCCGCGCGTTGTCGCGATCCTGCTCGAGCTTGATGCGCTGCTTCTGCAGCTCGTAGTTGATCAGCAGGTCGAGGTCGTTCCAGGCGAGCGTGACCTGCGAGACCTGGCTCTGCCACTCGAGCCGGTCGCGCTCCAGCTCGTTGCGCGTGATGAACTGCTTCGCGGCGAGGCGCCGGCTGTGGCCGAACGTGTCCTCCTTGACCTTGAGGTTGGCCATCGCCAGGCGGATCTTGTCGACCTGCTGCAGGACCTTGTTGGCCATGTCGCCCATGTCGCGGTCGACGCCGGCGCCGAGCCTGCCGTCCTCGGTCAGCAGCTCGTCGACCTTGCCGGTCAGGCCCTTGTAGTTGCGCGGATCGACCTGGCTGACCGACGCCTCGCCGGTCTCGGTTTCGGCCGGCGCGCTCGGTGGCGTCGCGACCAGCTCGCCGAGCTTCTTCTGCATGTCGAGGTTCTTGCCCTCGCCGCCGCCGCCGCGCCGACCGAGGAACTTGTCGACCTCCATGTCCGCGATCTTCAGGCCGCTGCGCGCCGTGTTCTCCTTGGTCGTCAGCTCCTTCTGCAGGATCTCCTTCTCCTTCGTCGCCTGCGCCAGCGCCGCGTCGGCCTTGGCCACCGAGATCGCCTGGTTGGCGCGCTTCTCGACCAGCTCGCTGACGTCGAGTTCGACCAGCTTCTCGCCCTTCTGCACGTAGGTGCCCTCGGGGATGATGAAGATGATCGTCGCCTGACCTTCGACGCCGGAGCGCACGACGGTCTCGCGCACGGCCTGCAGCTCGGCGTTCTCCTTGACGGTGATCGGCAGCGAGCCGCGCTGCACCTTGAACAGGCGCGCGTTGGTGGTCGGGTTCGCGTCTTCGTGCGAGCAGGCGGCGAGCGCGACCAGCGTGGCGACGGCCAGCAGGCGGCGACGGTCCGGGGCGCAATTCCGGGAGATGGCGGGGCGGGGCATCATGGGGATCACTCGGCAGTCTTGGTCTGCGGTAACGGCAGCGCGGGGTCGAAGCGCAGGCCCTTCGGCTCGAGGTCGATCGCCTCGAGGTCCGACATCAGCTGCAGGCGGGCGACCGCGAAGTCGACGATCGCGGCGGTCAGGTTCAGCTGGGCCTGCAGCAGCGCGTCCTGGGCGTCGAGCTTCTCGAGCGCCTGGACGCGGCCGGCCGCGTAGAGATCGGTGGTGGCCTCGACGCGCTGTTCGGCGAGTTCGACGGCGACCGACTGGATGCGGTAGGTGTCGATCGCCGAGCGGATGTCGCGCAGCGAGGTGCGCACGTCGGCGGCGATCTGGTCCTCGCTCTGCTCGCGCGTGCGGATCGCGAGGTCGAAGCTGATCAGCGCGCTGCGGTAGGCGTTGCGTTCGACGAGCTTGTCGAGCGCCAGATCGAGATCGAAGCCGGCCGACCAGTTGACCTTCGACCAGTCGAGGTTGAGGCCCTTGCCCGATTCGGCGGGCACGTTGAGCGCCGCCGTGAAATCGAGCGCCATGCCGAGCGCGTCCTCGGCGACGTAGATGCGGCGGCCGGCGTCCTCGACCTCGTCGACCGTCGTGCGGTGGTCGTAGCGGCGCATCAGCGCCAGCGCGAGCGCATCCGGTTCGGCGAGCTGGACCTCGTTGACGCCCTGTGCGCGGACGCGGTCCAGCTCGGCGGGGTCGAGCTGCAGCTGCGCGGTGACCGGCAGGCCGAGCGTCAGCTTGAAGCGGTCGAGCGCCGCCTCGAGGCGGTTCTTCGCCGCGACGCGCTGCGCGTCGGCGGAGTACTCGCTCTGCTTGGCACGGCCGAGGTCGGTGATGGTCTTGCGGCCTGCCCGGTAGAGCTCCTCGATCTGCTCGCGCGACTGCACGAGGCTCGCGTAGTTGGCCTCGACGTTGCCGAGGTCGGCGACCTGGCGGACCACGTTCCAGTAGTCGCTGACGACGCGTACGGCGAACGTCGCGCGGAAACGCTCGAACGTGCGCACGGCGTAGACGACGTCGCGTTCGGCCTGCGTCAGCGGTTCGCGGACGATGCGGCGGCCGGCGCCGCGCAGCAGCGGCTGCGTCAGCGTCAGGTTCAGGATCGAGCTGCCGTCGAACGAGCCGCCGTGCACGATCGAGCGCAGGAACGTGTTGACGAAGCTGGCGACGATCCGCGTGCCCGACGTGCCGTTGACCGACGCCGACAGGTCGTCCGACAGACGCACGTCGGCCTCGTCGTCGGCGACGCCGCTGACCGTGCCGCTGCCGCCGCCGCCGAACCGCAGGGCGAAGTCGTGCTGGTTGCGCGTCAGGCTGAGGCCGGCCAGGTAGAGCTGTTCCTTCTGCCGCTGGAAGTCGCGGCTGTTCTCGGCGGCGACGTCGAGCGAGTCGAGCAGGCTGAGCTGCACCGGCGCATGCTCGTGGAGCAGCCGTTCGCGCAGCGTGTCGACCGGGCGCTCGACCGCGAACGTCTTGCGCTCGCCGGTGACCCGTTCGGTCGCCTTCTCGAGGATGGCGTAGACCTGGGCGTCGGCGCTGTCCTTGTTGGCGGTCGGCGACCAGCAGCCGGCGAGCAGGGCGGTCAGCGAGACGGCGAGTTGGCGGGAGGTCGGGGCGGGCACGCGGGGGGCTCGGAGGGACGGGCACGGCCCGAAGCCGGGCCGCGCGCAGGATCTGGGACGTCGTTAGTAGAGGCTCCGCCGTGTTTTTTCTCCCCCGTGGGAAGACTGTTACTACGATAGGACGCGTGGCGGTTACTGGTTTCTGGCGCAAACTCGCGGCGGGGGCATGGTCTCCATCCTGATCACGGCGGGCCCGACCCGCGAGTATCTGGACGACGTGCGCTTCCTGAGCAATGGCAGCTCGGGCCGCATGGGGTTCGCACTTGCCGAAGCCGCCTTGGCCGCCGGTTGCACGGCGACGCTCGTGCTCGGACCCGTCGAACTCGCGCCACCGGCCGGTGCCAAGGTCGTGCCGGTGGTCTCCGCGCTGGCGATGCGCGAGGCGGCCGCCGCGGCGTTCGCCACCAGCGACATCCTGATCGCCGCGGCCGCGGTCGCCGACTGGCGACCCGCCGAACGCGCGGTCGGCAAGCCGGCGCGTGGCGCCGAGCCGCCGGTGCTGCGGCTGGTTGCCAATCCCGACATCGTCGCCGAGCTCGCGGCTCGGAAGGGACGGCGGGTGGTGGTCGGCTTCGCGCTCGAATCGGTGGCAGCGGGCTTGCCGGCGGCGATCGCGCGCGGCCGGGCGAAGCTGGTTCGCAAACAACTCGACCTGTGCGTGGTCAACCTGCACGACACGATCGGCGCCGCCGACGTCGAGCTGGTGTTGTGCCACGCCGATGGGCGCGACCTGCCGTTGCGCAAGTGTGACAAATCGGTGGCCGCGACTCGCATCGTCGCGGCGGCCATGGACCTCTGGCGAACGAGGCAGGCATCGTGAGGAAGGCGGAACGAGAGGAGGCGAGCGACGCGGCGACCGCGCCGCGCAAGCGTGGTACGCGGTTCGTGCCGCTCGAGGACGTGCCAGCCGCAGGCCTGAGCCAGCGCACCCGCGAGGTGCTGGCGCTGGCGCTGTGCGGCTTCGCGCTCTACGGCATGCTGAGCCTGGCGACGTTCCGCGAGGCACCGCTCGACGCGAAGGCGATCCCCGCCGGCGGCCTGCAGAATCTCGGCGGCATCGTCGGCTACTACCTCGCCTACGGCTTCTCGCGCGCGCTCGGCTACGCCGGCTGGATCCCGTTCCTCGCGCTGCTGGGCGGGGCGATGACGTTGTTCCTCGGCCGCCGCGTCGATCGGATCGTGCTGAAGGTGCTCGGCACGGTGTGCTTCGCCGCGACCGTGGCGATCCTGCTGGCCGGCGGCGATGGCCTCGCCGGGTTCGGTGCGATCACGCCCTACGGCGCCGGTGGTCGCTTCGGTGCCTACGTCTCGCCGCGCCTCTACGGCTCGTTCGGCGGGACGGGCCGGCTGCTGCTGGTCGGTTTCGGCGCACTGGTGTCGTTCCTGATGGCGACCGAACAGCTGTTCTCCGAACTGCTGCTGCGGTTGGTCGGCGCCTGCGACCGCACCTGGCGGCGCCTGTTCCGCCAGCCGGCGGTGGCCGAAGGCGCCATCGGGGTCGAGGATCTGCTCGCCGACGCGCCGCCGCCGCGCCGCCGGCGCACGCCCGCGCCGCCGAAGCCGGCGGCAGCCGACGACGACGAGGGCGAGGCGGCCGGCGACGAGGCGAAGGCTGCCACGGCGGACGGCGAGGACGCAGCCGGCGAGGATGCCGCGCCGCGCCGCCGTCGCCGGCGCAAGGCGGAGACCGCTGCCGAAGCTGCGGCCGAGGACGCCGAAGCCGACGACGTCGCGGCCACCGGCGACGCGGGCCGCGATGAGGACGCTGCCGAAGACGAAGACGAAGGCGAAGGCGCCGACGAAGGCGCCGACCAGGCCGAGGCCGAGGCCGAGGTCGCAGCCGAGGCGTCGGCGCCGCGTCGGCGCCGCGGCCGTGGCCCGGCGCAGGACGAGGATGCCGTCGAGGCCGTGGAGCCGCCCGCGCCGGCCGCCGCGCCCGCGCCGGAACCCGAGCCGCAGCCGCCACCGAGGCCGCTGGTGGTCATCCGGCCGAAGCCCAAGCCCAAGCCCAAGCCGAAGAAGGTCGCGCAGAGCAGCCTGCCGTTCGACGAGGAATACCCGTTCCCGCCGGTCGAGCTGTTCCAGGAGGCGCTGCTCAACGATCTCAGCGAGACGTCCGAGGCGCTGACGCGCGGCGGCATGGCGATCGTCCAGAAGCTCGCCAACTTCGGCATGCAGTCCGAGGTCGTCGCCGCGTCGGTCGGTCCGGCGGTCACGCAGTACGAGCTGCGGCTCGCCGACAGCATCCGCGTCAACAAGGTCGCTGGCTTCGAGAGCGACCTCGCCGCCGCGTTGAAGGCCGTCTCGGTGCGCGTCGTCGCGCCGATCCCGGGCAAGGACACGATCGGCATCGAAGTGCCGAACGTCGAGCGCCAGAAGGTCTTCATGCGCGACCTGCTCGATCAGTTCGGCCGATCCGAGCAGCACGCGATCCCACTCTTCCTCGGCAAGGACGTCGCCGGCAACCCGATCGTCGAGGACCTGGCGCGGATGCCGCACCTGTTGATCGCCGGCACGACGGGGTCGGGCAAGTCGGTCTGTATCAACACGATCCTGCTGTCGATCCTGATGTCGCGCACGCCGCAGCAGGTCAAGCTGATCCTGGTCGACCCGAAGATGGTCGAGCTGCAGGCCTACAAGCGCGTGCCGCACCTCTGCTGCGACGTCGTCACCAACATGAAGAAGGCGCCGTCGGTCCTGCAGTGGGCCGTCGACGAGATGGAGAACCGCTACGCGCTGCTGTCGGCCGCGGGCGTCAACCACATCAAGAACTACAACCGCCTCGGCCAGCTGGAGCTGGCGAAGCGCCTGCAGCGCGAGCCCGATCCGGAGCGCGTGCAGCTGCCGTACATCGTGATCGTCATCGACGAGTTCGCCGACCTGATGAGC
>CAYMRG010000351.1:0-6018 GCA_964392555.1 uncultured candidatus Brocadiaceae bacterium | reverse complement strand
TGAGAGAGAGTCTCTCTCGAAGGCTCTGCGCGGCCGCGAAGGCGGCCGCCAATTGGCATCCTGATCTGCTACTCCCGCGTTTTCTCCGCGGCGAGCGGATTCGCCGTCGGCGAGCGGGAGTAGTAGATCAGCCGCCGCGGCGCGCCACCAGCAGCGCCAGCGCGAACTCGCGCGCGCCGTCCTGCGGGTGGTGCGCGGTCGCGGCGAACACGCCGCCGCACGGCGCGAACGGCGCCTCGGCCGAGCCGACGTCGAGCTCCAGGGCCAGCGCCGGTTCGCCGTTGACCAGCAGCCGCATCGGCACGCGCCAGGCAACCGGTCCCGCCGGCGCCGGCGCCGGCGCCCGCGTGCAGGCGTGGAACGCGGGCTCCAGCACGACCCGGACGCCGAGCGAGGTCGCCACCGACCACAGCGACGGCCGCTGCACGACCTCCCACAGCAGCGGCGACAGCACCCGGTCGTCCTGCATCACCTGCAGCACCGCGATCGCGCACGCCGCGGCCGCGGTCAGCGGCTGCAGGTCGAAGCTGGCGTAGAAGTCCTCGAGGCGCTGCGGCATGCCGAGCGCGCGCTGGCGTTCGACGAGCTGGCACGCGGCGGCGAAACCGTTCGACAGCAGATCGCGCGGCAGCAGGGGTTCGGTGACGCCCAGCACCTGCCCCATGGCGTCGGCGACGGTGACGCGCACGCGGCAGCGACGCGACGCGAATTCGGTCGGCTGGTCGTTCATGGTCAGCGACCAGTGCAGGTCGGGCAGCGGCGCGCCGGGCGCGACCGCGTCGTCGTCGCCGGCCCGCGCGATCGCCAGCGGCTCGATCACGCCGACGTGCAACAGCCAGCGGCGCTCGCCGGCGGCGGTCCGCAGGCGCAGCCCGAACAGCACCTGGTCGCCGGCGCGCCAGTCCTCGGCCGCCGGCACGGCGTACTGGCTCTGCGAGCGGTCGACGATCGGGTCGAAGCCGGACAACAGCGCACTCGCGCCGGGGAAGTCGTTCGCCGGCCAGCCGGGCACGGCCTGCGTCGCCACCGCCGGCGGTGCCGTGGCACACGCCGACCACGCGCCCGCGAACAAGCCGGCGAGGGCGGCTGCACGGCTCGGGGTTCGGCGTCGCTGCGACACCCGCGCAGCCTACCGCAGCGGGCGCTCGAAGTAGTGGTCGGTCACGCGCAGAGCCTCCGCGTCGAGCGGCCGCTTCTCGAGTTCGACGTAGAGCTGGTCGATCGCGCGCGGCGTGCGCAGGATCTCGTCGAGCGGACGCCCCTGGGCCTGCAGTTCGGCGCCGTACGGGTTCGCGATCGGCTCGAGCCGGCGCAGCGCGAAGTGGTGCGTGCGCCAGCCGAGGTACCACGACCACTTCGTGTAGTAGTCGAAGCTGCGCTCATTGAACGCTCGGACGTGCGTCGGATCGCTCCACGCGCCGTAGGACAGGTCGTAGGGCACGGCGACCTTCAGCACGCCACCGGTCCTGAGCCAGCGCAGCATCGTCGTCATCGCCGCCGGCAGGTCGCGGATGTGCTCGAGCACGTCCTGGGCGACGATCGCATCGAAGCACTCCTCGGCGATCGTGATCTCGCCGAAGCGTTCGGTCGCGAAGGTCACCTGTCCGCCGTCGGGCAGCGGCTGCGACACGTCCCAGACGATGTCCGGTCGCCAGCGCGGCTCGATGTCGAGGTTGAGCATCTCGGCCTGCCAGTTCTTGCCGCTGCCGACGTGCAGAACGGTCGGCACCGCGAGCCGCGGTGCGGCGGCCGGCCGGGAGGTCGTCGACGAAGGTCCCATGGCATGGGACATCGGCCGGGCGAACGCGGCACTTGAGCAATCGCGCCCGATCGAGCTTGCGCGGCGGTCGCCGCGGGGCACGATGCCCGGCGTGAGTGCGCCCCAGAGGGAACCGGGGAGTCGAGGGCCCCGCGCCGCCATCGGCCTGATCGCCGGCGCCATCCTGGTCCAGCAGATCGCCCTGACCAGGCTGATGTCGGTCGTGCTGTGGTACCACTTCGCCTTCGTCGCCATCTCGCTGGCGATGCTCGGCCTCGCGCTCGGCGGCATCGTGCTGTACCTGAGCCCGGGCCTGCTGGCGCGAACGCCGGCGCTGCTGCCCTGGTACTGCCGCGGCGCGGCGGTGGCGGTGGTCGCCGCTCTGGTCGACCTCGTCCACGCCCCGCCCGACCTCGCCGGCGCCGGCGCGAGCGCCGGTGCGGCGCTGCTCTACGTCGTGCTGCTCGCGCCGTTCGCCTGCTCCGGGCTCGCCGTCTCGGCGATCCTCGCCTACCACGCCCGCGATCTGGGCCGGCTCTACGCCGCCGACCTCGCCGGCGCCGCGCTCGGCTGCATCGCCGTCGTGCCGCTGATCGATGCGATCGGCGCGCCGAGCACGGTGCTGCTCGGTGCGGTCGGCACCGTGGTGGCCGCGATCGCCACCGGCCGCGGGCGCGCGCGGTTCGCCGATTGGCTGCTGCTGGCGCTGCTCGCGGTGCTGCTCGGCCTGCAGGCCGCGCGCGGCACGCTCGAACCCACCGCGATGCACGGTCTGCCGGACCGCGACCCGACGACCGGGGCACCGCCCGACTTCACCGGCTGGAATTCGCACTCGCGCGTCGTCGTGACGCCGCAATCCGACTGGGCCAAGCAGATCAATATCGACGGCCACGCGACGACCGGCATCTACCGCTTCGATGCGCCCGTCGACCGGGCCCTGGTGCAGAAGCAGCTCAACTGGCTGCCGATCCGCTCGGGCTCGATGCCCTACGTGCTGCTCGGCGAGGCGCCACGGACGCTGATCATCGGCCCCGGCGGCGGCATCGACCTGCTCAACGGCATCTACTACGGCGCGCGGATCACCGCCGTCGAGCTGAACGGCCTGATCCACGGCCTGATGTCGACGGGGCCGATCGCCGACTGGTCGGGCAACGTCTACCACGCGCCCGGCGTGCAGGTCGTGCACGACGAGGCCCGCAGCTGGATCCGGCGGTCGTCGGAGCAGTTCGACCTGATCCAGGCGTCGATGATCGACACCTGGGCGGCGACCGCGAGCGGCGCGTTCTCGCTGGCCGAGAACGCGCTCTACACCGTCGAGGCGTTCGCGGACTACTGGCAGCACCACACGCCGGGCGGCCTCGTGCACTTCCAGCGCTGGCACGAACAGCCGCCGCGGCAGTCGCTGCGCGTGCTCGCCCTGGCCGTCGCGACGATGCGCCGCGCCGGCGTCACGGACCTCGGCGACCACGTCGTCGTGCTCGAGGAACCGCTGTGGCCGGACGACGGTCCGCCGATGGCCTCCGTGCTGTGGGCGCGCAGCGCGTTCCCCGCGGCGGCCCTGCAACGGCTCGAAGTCGCGGTGCAGGAACGGCAGAGGATCGGCCCCGTGAAGATCCTGTGCTGGCCGGGCCGCGCGCTCGACAACCCGCTGTCGGAGTTCCTGCGGGCGCCCGATCCGGACGCGTGGCTGGCGGCGTATCCGTTCGCGGTCGACCCGACGCCGGACGACCGGCCGTTCTTCTTCCACACGGTGCCCAAGACCGCGGCGGCCGCGGCGATCCACGGCATCGGCCTCGAGAACGAGCAGGCGATCGCCGTGCTGCACGGGATCCTGTGGGCGGTCTTCGCCATCACGCTGGCGGCATTCCTGCTGCCGCTGGCGATCGCATTCGCGCGCGGCCGGCTCGGGCCGATCGCGCCGGCGACGCTGCGGCTCGCCTACTTCGCCTGCCTCGGCGTCGGCTTCATGCTGCTCGAGGTGCCGTTGGTGCAGCGGCTCGGCCTGTTCCTCGGCCATCCGACGTGGACGTTGAGCGTGGTGCTCGGCTCGCTGCTGCTCGGCGCCGGGCTCGGCGGCGCCATGACGCGCGCGGCGAGCGGCGGTGCGCTGGCCCGGCAGCTCGCCGTCGCGATCGGCGCGATCCTGGTCGCGATCGCGGTGCTCTACCTTCTGCTCGATCCCCTGCTGGCGGCGACCCTGCGCTGGGGCTTCGCCAGCCGCGCCGCGGTCACCGCCGCGGTCTGCACGCCGCTCGGTGCGGCGCTCGGCCGCGCCCTGCCGCTCGGCATGGCCCGCCTGCGCGAAGCGGCGCCGGACCTGGTGCCGTGGGCCTGGGGCATCAACGGCGCCAGTTCGGTCCTGGCATCGATCCTCGCGGTCGTCATCGCCCTGGCCTGGGGCTTCGCCAGCGTCATCCTGCTCGGGCTCGGCTGCTACGCCGCCGCCCTGTTGCTGGCGCGACGGCTGGCCTGACGACCGCCCCGCCCCACCGTATCCGCCCGCCAGGCCGGCCCGGCCCACCGGTGGCACCGGTGCCCCGCGCCCACCGACGAAAATCCGCGTGCGCAGTCGACCGACCGGTTCTTCCCCGGATGAGCATGGGTTCGTTGCCGCCATTCGCCTGCCTGCTGCGCCGCCAGCCGCCGCGCCGACCCGGCATGCCTTGCCGCCGTGCGCGGCCCGGGCAGAATCAGGCCTTCCTCGGCCACGCCCCGTTCTTGGACGACACCACGCGCAACCTCGTCAGCCGCGCCCTCGAGCAGGATCGCGACGCGATCGATCTGCTGTTCCAGCGCTACCGCGACCGGCTGCGTGCGGCGCTCCGCAAGCTGATCGGGCCGAAGTATCGCCTGCTGATGGCCGACAGCGAGGACGCGACCCACGACGCGATCCTGTCGGCGCTGCGCCGCCTGCACCAGTTCGAATACCGCGGCGAGGGTTCGTTCCTCGCCTGGCTGCTGAAGGGCGCCGAGTACGAGATCGTGCGGCGGATCCGGGCGCTCGAGACGCAGAAGCGCGGCGCCGGCGCGACGCTGCTCGGCCTCGACGAAGGCGTCGAGCAGGCGGCGCTCGCCAAGGACGCGACGCCGTCCCAGGTCCACGACGAACACGAACTGGCGGAACGCGTGCGCGTCGCCCTGCAGCTGCTGCCCGATCGCGAGCGCGAGATCATCGTGCTGCGCCGCTACCTCGAACTCGACACGCCGGAGATCTGCGCCGAGATGGGCCTGCCGACCGAGGGCGCCGTGCGCGCGCTGCTGTCGCGCGCCCAGGCGCGGCTGTCCGGCCTGCTGTCGCGTTCGCAGGAGGGGTGATGCACGGCGAGCCGGCAGCCGAACGCGACGCGGAAGCCGCGGCCGATCGCCAGGGCGCGCCCGGCCCCGACAGCCGCAGCGTCAGCGTGCAGCAGGCGGTCGAGCAGTTCGTCGAACAGCACTCGTGCGGCGCGGCGCCCGATCCGGCGACGTTCGCCGCGCGCTACCCGGTCGACGTGCGGCCGCAGATCCTCGCCCAGTGCCGCGAGTTCCTCGCCTTCGACGGGCTGCTCGGCCACCAGGAATGGCAGCCGCTGCCGCAGGCCGAATCGCACGGGCGCACGTTCGGCGACTTCACGATCCACGAGGAACTAGGCCGCGGCGGCATGGGCATCGTCTACCTGGCGACGCAGCGCTCGCTGCACCGCCGGGTCGCGCTGAAGGTGATGGCTAGCGGTCTGACGCTGAGCAAGCGGCACGTCGAGCGCTTCCGCCGCGAGGCCGCGGCCGCGGCGAACCTGCGGCATCCGGCGATCGTCGCGGTGCACAGCCTGTTCGAGGTCGACGGCACGTTCGCGCTGGCGATGGACTTCGTCGCCGGCCGCAACCTCGCCGACATCCTCGACGACCTGCGGCTCGGCAATGGCGACCAGCCCGGCGCGATCGAGGGCTCGCTCGGCATCGCCGCGGCGAAGGGCCACGTCGCCGAATGCGCGATGCTCGGCGCGCAGCTCGCCTCGGCGCTGGCCGCCGCGCACGAGGCCGGCGTCGTGCACCGCGACCTGAAGCCGCGCAACCTGATGATCGACGACCGCCGCCAGGTGCGGCTGCTCGACTTCGGGCTCGCCAAGTCGCTGGGTGACGGCTCGATCTCGCTGTCCGGCGAGATCACGGGCACGGCCTACTACATGAGCCCCGAGCAGACGCTCGCCAAACGCGTCGCGGTCGACCACCGTACCGACGTGTTCGCCGCCGGGGTGATCCTCTACGAGCTGCTGACGCTG
>CAYMRG010000350.1:0-6045 GCA_964392555.1 uncultured candidatus Brocadiaceae bacterium | reverse complement strand
GAAGGCTCCCACCGGATCGACCAGCGATCAGGACCGGTCAGAGGTCCTGCGGGCGGAGCGTCTTGCGGCCGTTGGCCTCGGCGCGCTTCTCGGCGCCCGCGATCATCCCCCGCACTGCGGCGTCGAGCGCGCCGTAGAAATCGGAGGAGACGTTCGACTTCTTGACCGCGGCCTTCGTGCGCGACTTCGAGATGATCAGGTCGCCCGTGGGCTTCGCAGCCTTCGCCTTCTTGTTCTTCTTGGCAGCCATCTGTGTCTCTGTTCGAGTGGACTTCGTCCGCCGGATTGCAGCGAAAATGCCACGACCCCCGCGAACGGACGCGAAGTTTGGCGAAAGCGCGTTCGCTGTCAATGGAAAACCCCACGGAAATGGCCGCTTCGAGGCCATTCTCGGCATTTCCGAGCGAGGATCGCCGCGGCACGGCCGCTGGCCCGGCGTTTGCTCAGGGCCGCGGAAACGCCGAGAACGGCCTCCGCGAGCCGTTTCCGCGCCATTTGCCGACCGCGCGCCGATGTGCCGCGGACCCGTGCACAGCGCGCCGCTGCGGCACGCTGCGCGCCGCCGCGCGACGCCCCGCCGCGGCGGTTTGGACGCGCACGGCGCGGCACCGGCGACTACAGTGCGCCACCTCGAGCCCCATGAGCTGGCGCCGCATCTTCCTGTTCTCGCTGCTGTTCGTCCTCGCCCTGGGCGGGGTGACGTGGGCGATCCTGCAGCGTTCGGACGCCGCGACGGCGGTCGTGCGACGCGAACTGGCCAAGGCGCTGGTGGCGCCGACGAGCGTCGCCGCGACGGCGATCGACCTCGCCGCCGGCCGGCTGGCGATCGACGGCCTGCGCGTCGACGACCCGACCCGGCCCGGCATGCCCCTGGTATCGGTCGGCGAACTGTCCCTCGCGGTCGACGCCAACCCGCTCGGCGACCTGCTGGGCCTGCACAGCGTGGTGCTCGACGACGTCGAGGTCGACCTCGGGCCGACCCTGCCGACGCTGGCGCAGCTGGTGCGCCCCGAACTGCTCGGCGGCGACCGCGGCAGCGCGGCGCCCGCCCGGCTGCCGCCGATCGAGCTGCGGCGCGCCCGCGTGCGCTGGCAGCCCCGCGCCGGCGTGCCGCCGGTGCAGCTGGACGAGGTCGCGCTGACCGCCCGGCCCCTGGCCGATGATCCGGCGCAGTTCGCGATCGAAGGCACCGGCGTGCTCGATGCGCCGCGCGCCGACGTCGCGCTGCACGGCATCGCCGACCTCGCCCACGGCACGGCGCGGATCCGCGCGACGGTGCACGACCTGAAGATCGAGCCGGCGCTGCGCGCCCGCGTCGCCGAGCTGCTCGGCGACACGCTGCCGGCGATCGACGTGCGCGCCGACCTGCGCGAGCTGACCGTGCAGGTCGCGCTGCCGGGCGACGGCGCCGAACCGCAGCTCGAGGTCGCCGGCGACCTGCAGCATCTCGCCGTCCACGGCGACGGCGTGCCGGAGATCGTCACCGACGCCGCGGTCGCGTTCCACGCGCAGAGCCGGGCCGGCGGCCAGGCGACGCTGCACCTGACGCAGCGCGACGACCGCGGCGCCCTCGACGTGACCGCTCGCCTCGAACCGTGGCGCGGCGACGAGCAGCTCGAGGTCCGCGTCCACGGCGACGACCTGCGGATCGACGCCGAAGTGCTCGAGGCGCTGCGCTCGTTCGACGTCGGGCGCAACGTCGTCGCGGCCCTCGAGCCGACCACCGGCCGCGCCGATCTCGAGCTGTTCCTCCGCAACCCGCAGCGCCGGGGCGGCGTCACCGAGCTGGAGCTCGGCCTGCGCGACGTCGCGATGACCTACCGCGGGTTCGGCGAGGACGGCGACCGCGTCGGCTTCCCGCTGCCGTTGGTCCGGGCGCACGGCCGCGTCCGGCTGCGCGACGACGTGCTGCTGCTCGAGGACGTGCACGCGGCGATCGCCGCGGCGGACGGCGCGGGCACGGTCGCCCTGGTCGGGCGGATCGAGACCGATCGCCCCGGCGGCGAGGACACCACGCTCGACATCGAAGCGTCCGGCGTGACGTTCGACGACCGCCTGCGCAGCGCGCTGTCGGCGCTGCTGCGCGACGGCGGCGAACTCTACGACCGGCTCGCGCCCAGCGGCACGACCGAGGTGGCGGTCCATATCCGCCCGCGCAGTTCCCTGGCCGGCGGCTGGGCCGTCGAGGTCCGGCCGAAGCAGGCGACCATGCAGTGGGCCGGCTTCCCCTACCGCCTCGACCACCTGACGGGGTCGGTCACGGCGCGCGCCGACGGCGTCGCCTTCGACCTCGCCGGCCAGCATGGCGACGGGCGCCTGGAGATGCGCGGCCACATCCCGCTCGGCGACGACGCGGCGAACGGCAGCGAGCCCGAACGCGGCTTCGCCGCGGCCGTGACGCTGGCCGGCCTGCGCGTCGACGACGACCTGCGCGCGGCGGTGGCGGTGCTGGCGCCCGAGGTCGACGGACCCTGGCGCGGCGCGGCACCGAGCGGCCACCTGTCGGGTCAGGTCAAGGTCTGGCGACCGAACCCCGAGGACCCGCTGTTCCACGACGCGCAGATCGAACTCGCCGACGTCGATCTGGCGCTGCCGCTGGCGCCGTGGCGCGCCAAGGGACTCGGCGGCCGGCTGTTCGTCCAGGGTTCCGGCAGCGACACGCAGATCGACTTCGACGCGCTGCGCGGCCAGCTCGACCACGGCGATGGCGCGCCGGCGCAGCTCGCGATGCTCGGCAGCTTCGCCGCGGGGCGCGATGCGCACCACGACCTCGCGTTCGTCGTCCGCGACCTGGCGCTCGACGACCGCCTCGGCACGACGCTCGCGGAGCTCGGCGCGCTCGACCGCGACGCGTGGGAGGCTCTGCGGCCGTCCGGCAAGGTGGACACGGTCTGCCAGGTCACCGAGAACGCCGGCTCGCCGGCCAGCGTCCGGCTGGTCGTGCAGCTGCTGGAGGTCGACTCGGCCGCACCGATCCTGCCGCGACCGGCCCGCAAGATGACCGGCGAGCTGCGCATCGCCGACGGCGAGGTGACGTTCCGCGACGTGCGCGCGCAGCTCGGCGAGGCCCTGGTGTTCTGCAGCCAGGGTCGCATCCGGACGCTGCCGGCGCCCGACGACCGCACCGAGATCACGTTCCACGTCCGCGCCAACGGCGTGCCGGTCGACGACGGCCTCGCCAACCTGTTCTCGGGCCCGCTGCACCAGGCGGTGCTCGACCGCCGGCTGGCCGGGCGCGCCGACGTCGACGACCTGGCGCTGACCTTCCACCTGCCGCGCAAGGGCAATCCGCTGCCGTTCGCCACGACGCTGGCCGGGCAGCTGCGCACCTACGACGTGTCGATGTCGCTGGGCGCCGGCAGCGAAGGCATCCGCGTCGAAGCGATCAACGGCGTCTTCGCGCTGGCCGAGAGCACCGTCACCGACCTCGGCGGCGGCCTGCGCGGCTCGCTGCGCAACGGCTCGTGGCGCCTGTTCGGCCAGCCGCTCGAGGCGATCGAAGGCGACTTCACGGCCGACGCGGCGCGCATCACCGTGGCGTCCCTGCGCAGTCGCTTCCACGACGGCGAGCTGCGCAGCACACGCGTCGACCAGCCGGCGCTCGACTACCAGCTGCCGGCGGCCGAGGTGCCGGAGGGGCGGCTGGCGGCGAACCTGACCTTCCAGAACGTCGACGTGTACCGCTTCCTGTCGACCTGCGGCTGGCAGACGCCGCCGTACTCGGGCATGGCCAGCGGCAACTTCGCGCTCGACCGGCTCGACGGCAACGACCTGGTCTCGGCGACCGGCTCCGGCCGGCTCGTGATCGAGCGCGGCGATCTCGGCGTCGTGCCGTTGTTCACCGCGATCTACGCGCAGCTGCCGGCGCCCGAACGGCCGCGCTTCCACCACCTCGAGACGCGGGTGCGGCTCACCGACCGCCGCGTCACGTTCGATGAACTCGATGTCGAGTCCAACCTGCTCGCCGCGAAGGGCAAGGGCACGATGGACCTCGACGGCTACTGCGACATCGAGCTGAAGCTGGACAACCTGCTCGGCGACAGTGCCGACCCGGTGGTGATGCCGCTCGTCGACCTGCTGACCAAGAACATCGTGCGCTTCCACCTGTTCGGCTACCTGCGTGACCTGCACGCCGAGAAGCGCTGGGTGACCGAACGCTCGCCGCGTCGCCGCCCGGTCGTCCCGATGCCACCGGTCGCCGACCGCGCCGCCAGCCCGGATTACTAGGCGAGCGGCGGCCTGGTGAGTAGCCTGCGCCGGCTACCACCGCCCCACCTCCGAATCCGCCTCGTCCGCATGTCGTCCCTGCACGCCGTCATCATGGCCGGTGGTTCCGGCACCCGTTTCTGGCCGGCCAGCCGCACCGCGCGCCCCAAGCAGTTCCTGCCGCTGGCGCGCGGCAAGATGCTGATCGCCGCCACCGTCGAACGGCTCGCCGGTCTGTGTCCGCCGAGCAACGTCTGGATCGTCACCAATCCGGTGCAGGCCGGCGTGCTGCGTGAGCTGCTGCCGTCGTTCCCGACCGACCACGTCATCGTCGAGCCCGAGGCGCGCGACACCGCGCCATGCGTGGCCCTCGCCACGGCGCGCATCGCCGCCGTCGATCCGAAGGCCACCATGGTCATGCTGCCCGCCGACCAGGTGATCGAGCCGACCGGCGCGTTCCAGCAGATGCTGCGCCGCGGCGCCGAGGTCGCGGCCGACGACGAGACGCTGGTGACGTTCGGCGTCAAGCCGACCTTCCCCGCGACGGGCTACGGCTACATCGAGTGTGGTGCCGCCCACGACGCCGGGTCGCCGCGCGCGCTGGTCGCGACGCGCTTCCGCGAGAAGCCGGACCTCGCGACCGCGCAGCAGTTCCTCGCCGCCGGCACGTTCCTGTGGAACAGCGGCATCTTCGTCTGGACGGTCCCGGCGATCCGCCGCGCGATGGCGCGGGGCAACGTGCCGCTCGCGGCAGCGGCCGAGCAGATGACCGCGGCCGCGGTTCGCGGCGCCGACGCCGAGCTGGTGGCCGCGTTCCGCAGTGCGCCGAAGACGTCGATCGACTACGCGGTGATGGAACACGCCGACAAGGTGGTCGTCATCGAGGCGACGGTGCGCTGGGACGACGTCGGCAGCTTCCCGGCGCTGACCGCGGTCGCGACGCCCGACGCCGCAGGCAACCACGCGGTGCTCAGCAACGGCGCGCGCAACCTCGCCCTGCACAGCAGCGGCAACATCGTCTACGCGGAAGGACCGCGCACGGTGGCCCTGTTCGGCGTCGACGACCTGGTGGTGGTCGCCGTCGGCGATGCGGTGCTGGTCTGCCCGAAGGACCGCGCCGGCGACCTGAAGCAGATGGTCGAACACGTTCGCGCGTCGGGACGCAGCGATCTGCTGTGAGCCAGCCGCGTCGCATCCTCGCCGTCGACTACGGGGATGCCCGTACGGGTCTCGCCGCAACCGACTGGACCGGCGCCATCGTCGTCCCGCTGCCGCGCATCGACGGCCGCGACGCCAAGGCGGTCGCGACGGCGATCGCGGCGATCGTGGCCGAGCGCGAGACCGAGCTGGTCGTGCTCGGCATGCCGCTCGCCCTGGACGGCGGCGCCGGCCAACGCGCCCGTCGCACGGGCGAGTTCCTGGCGCTGCTGCGCGCGACGCTGCCGTGCCCGGTCGCGACGGTCGACGAGAGCCACACCACCGACGAGGCCCACGAACGGCTCAAACTGGGCGGTCTCAAGGCGAAGCGCCGCAAGGATCTCGCCGACAGCGTCGCCGCGCTGGTGATCCTCGAGCGCTTCCGCGGCCAGCCACCGCGCTCGGGTTAGCGGTCAAGGCGACCCTCTCGCCGGTCGATAGTCGCGGCGGAGGAGCCATGCAGAACGCCGCGACGACGACCGGCTGCCGACCCTCGGGCGCGCGCGCGACCCTGGCCGTGCTCGGCCTCACCCTGGCGCTCGCGCCGGTTCGCCCGGTCGCCGCGCAGGGTGTCACCGACGACCGCATCGTGCTCGGGCAGGTGTGCGCGCTGCGCGGCCCCGCCGCCGGCCTCGGCCACGG
>CAYMRG010000349.1:0-6055 GCA_964392555.1 uncultured candidatus Brocadiaceae bacterium | reverse complement strand
ACGCTCCCAGTCGTCGCTCGCTTTCGACCCCGCGAGTGGAAACATGCTGCTGTTCGGCGGCAACGGCGCACTCGGCACGCCGCACAACGACACCTGGAGCTGGAACGGTGCACAGTGGAGCCAGCAGTCCCCGTCGACAAGTCCACCCGCGCGCCAGGGGTTTGCGATGAGCAGCGATGTGCCACGCAATCGCGTCGTGCTGTTCTCGGGGGCCGATGGCGCGTTCACACCTCACACCGACACGTGGGAATGGGATGGCACAAACTGGTACCAGGCGGCTATCGGCAGCGGGCCGCTGGGACGCTATGCGCACGCCGCGGCGTTTGATCTCGTTACGCAGCAGACGGTCGTCTTCGGCGGCAGCACCGGTGCCCAACTGCTGGCTGACACGTGGACCTGGAATGGCAGCACGTGGTCGACGGCTGCGGCGACCGCCACTCCGACAGCCCGGCACATGACCGCACTGGCGTATGACGACAGCCGTGCGCGGTGCGTACTCTTCGGCGGCTTCGACGGTGCGACCGTGCTCGGTGACACGTGGGAGTGGACCGGGTCGGCGTGGATCCATGCCTTGCCGGCGATTGCGCCGGCTGGCCGCTTCGTGGCAGCCATGGCACATGACAGCTTGCGGCATCGCACCGTGCTGTACGGCGGCAACAACAACAGCGGCGGCACTTGGTCCGACACCTGGGAATGGGACGGCGCCACGTGGACGCAGGCTGGTGCCGGCGTGAATCCTGGACCCCGCAGCCTGCACGGCATGTCCTTCGACAGCGCCCGCGGCGTCGTGGTCCTGTTCGGTGGCACCTATGGGAGCGAGCTCGACGACACCTGGGAGTGGAACGGCTCGGTGTGGATTCAGCGCAACCCGACCATCCGCCCCACCGCTCGGCGCAACTTCAGCTGCTGCTACGACGCACTCCGCCAACGCACGGTTGTCTTCGGCGGCATCGATGCAGCTTCGGCACTGTTGGGCGATACCTGGGAGTGGGATGGCACCGCCTGGACCCAACCAGCATTGCCGGTGTCCCCCCCGGCTCGCTTCAACGGCACGATGGTCTTCGATTCCCGTCGGGGGCGCAGCGTGCTCAGCTGTGGCTTCAACTTCATGCAGGCACGTCTCAACGACACCTGGGAATACGACGGCACGACTTGGCAACAACGCTCCCCGGCGACGATTCCCGCCCGTCGCCACCAACATGCGGCTGCCTTCGATGCGGCGCGCGGCCAATTGTTCATGTTCGGCGGAGAGACGCTGCCAACGCCTGGCAACCCGCCGGTGCTGGTCTCGGAAACGTGGGGCTATGGCCCATCGGTTCCAGCCCTGAGCATTCCGTTTGGCAGCGGGTGTGTCGGCACAGCCGGCATGCCGGCGCTCACAGCGACCGGGACAGGTCTGCCGTGGCTCGGGCAGAACGTGGCACTGCAAGTCACCGGGATGCCGAGCCTGAGTCTCGGCGTGGTGTGCCTTGGCCTGTCACGACTCACTTGGTCCGGCTTCGCACTGCCCCTCGATCTGACGGCCGCGGGAATGCCGGGGTGCGCTCTGCGGGTAGCTGCGGACCTGACAGCGGTCGCCCTCGGCAGCGGCGGGAGTGCGCCGTGGGTGCTGGGCATTCCCAACCAGCCAGTGTTCCTCGGTGCTGCGATCTACGCGCAAGCAGCCGTGATCGATCCCCCGAGCAACAGCGCGGGGATCGTGTGGAGCAACGCGATGGAGCTGCGACTCGGCGGCCTCTGACTCGCCGCGGAATCCACCGATTTCCCGCCGAGTCCGCCCTTTGCCCTCGACCGAGGTTGCTCGCCATCCCCGGCCCGCCAATCGTAAGTCCGCCCACGGTTACGTTCGCGGCGCCAACTTCGGCGGTCGGTAACCCGTTCGTTGACCGACGCTCGGATGGACCTCCACTCCAGGGCGACCTTGGCGAGGCCTGCTTCGTTTGCCGGATAGCCACCCGACATTGCCTTCCGCCACGGGCTTCGCTCCTGCAGCTCGCGTTCCTTGCGCAGATCGCGCGCGCGATCGCGCCACGGGCGCGCTGCCGATGGAGACGCTACCATCGCGCGGATGTCGCGTCGCCCTCGGCATCGGGCAACCGGCGGAACTTGACACGAACCCCCACGGCTCCAAGATCGCGGTCGGCCCCGACCGAGCGACCGACGATGACCTCACCTGGAAGCCAGCCGACGCGGGATTGGGGCCTCGACCCGGATCTCGAGGAGCGCGCGCTGGAACTGTTCGCGGCCGTGGTCCCGCTGCCGGACGCCGAACGCAACGCGGCGCTCGACGCGGCCTGCGCCGGCAACGCTCGACTGCGCGCGGCGATCGTCGGCTTGCTGCGCGACCATGACGCACCGCCGCCGATCCTGTCGCGGCTGCTGCAGGGCGACGGCGGCCTCGGCAGCGGCCCGTTGCGGCCCGGGGCCCAGCTCGGCCCCTACCGCATCGTCGACGTGATCGGCCGCGGCGGCATGGGGATCGTGTATCGAGCGCTGCAGGACCGCCCGCGGCGGTCGGTGGCCTTGAAGGTGATGTCGCTCGGCATCGGCCAGCCGGAAGCGCTGCGCCGCTTCGAACGGGAGGTCGAGGTGCTGGGCCTGCTGCAACACCCGGGGATCTGCAGCATCCACGGCGCGGGCGCCATCGATCTCGGCACCGGCCTCGGCGAGGTCCCGTACTTCGCCATGGAGTGGATCGATGGCTTGCCGCTCACCGAGTTCGCGAGCAGCCGCCGGCTCGACGTCGCGGCACGCTGCGAGCTGGTGGCGCAGGTCTGCGACGCCGTCCAGCACGCCCACGAGCGCGACGTCGTCCATCGGGACCTCAAGCCGGGCAACATCCTGGTCGGCGATGGCGCCGGCCAGGGCCCCGTCGCGCGCGTCCTCGACTTCGGCATCGCCCGTGCCATCCACAGCGACGCCCCGGCGCCGGGCTTCGACACGCGCACCGGCCTGCTGCTCGGAACGGTCCACTACATGAGTCCGGAGCAGTTGGGTGCGAACGCGCGCAACATCGACGCGCGCAGCGACGTGTATTCGCTCGGCGCGATCCTGTTCGAGCTGCTGACGGGTCGCCTGCCCTTGATGCTGGATGGCCTGCCGCTCGGCGCGGTCTGCGACGTCGTCGCACGCCAGGAACCGCCTTCACTTGCGCAGATCGATCGGCGGCTGGCCGGCGACCTCGCGGTGATCACGGCCAAGGCCCTGCAGAAGGACCGCGAGGATCGCTACCAGTCGGCCGGAGAGCTCGCGGCGGACCTGCGCCGCCACCTTCGGCATGCGCCGATCCTCGCGCGCCCGCTGACCGCGACGTACCAGCTGCGGAAGTTCGCGCGCCGCAACCGCGCGCTGGTCGGCAGTGTCGCGGCCGCGCTGGTGGTGATGGCGGCCGGCCTGGTGGCGCTGGGCATCCTCGCCTCGCACAACAAGTCGCTGGCGAACCACGAACGCGAGGCCCGCGAGCAGCTCCGCGGCAGCCTGTACCGTTCGCAGATGCGGCTCGGCAGCGACCTGCTCGACCGGCCCGGCGGCGTGTCCCGGCTGCGGGCGATCCTCGGCGCCTGGGTGCCGGCGGCGGGCGAAACCGATCTCCGCGGGTTCGAGTGGCACCTGCTCGACGCGGCGGCGAACCGCGAACTGCAGATCCTGCCCACGGCGACCGCACCCCAGGAGCTGATCTGGCCCGAGTCGGCGCGCCTGGTGGCAGTCGCGGCCGCCGGCCTGACCGAGCAGGATGCAGCGGACGGGCACGTTCGGCGTGGGTTCACGGCACCTGCCGGCCTGCAAGGGCTGTTCGCCGCCAGCGCGGATGGCCGGATCCTCGTCGAACCCCTCGCGGCGACCGAGCTGCGCACCGTCGAACTCGCCACGGGCGCGTCGATCGCGACGTTCTCGTCCGGGGATCCCTTCGAGACATGTGCCCTGTCGGCCGATGGCGCGCTGCTCGCGACGGCGATCCTGCGGCGGGGAATCGCGATCTGGGACGCACGAACCGGCCAACGGCGCGCGGAATTGCCGATCCGAAGCCTCGGCGGGATGGCGTTCAGTCCGAGCGGCGATCGGTTCGCCGCGGCGATCGATCAGGTGGACGTGCCGGTGAGCATCTGGCGAACCGACGACTTCGCGCGGCCACCGATGGCCCTGCGACGCACCGGCAACGATCCCGTCGCGCGGCTGCGGTTCTCACCGGACGGCAGCCGGATCGCGACCACCGGATCCGCCGGCTGGCTGCGGGTCTGGCGAACGGGCGATGGCACCTGCGCCTACGAGTTCGAACACCCCGACGAATTGCGTGGCTGCGCGTTCTCCCGCGACGGCGCGATCCTCGCCGTGGGCTGCCGCGACTACGGAGCCCACCTCCATGATCTCGAGAGCGGCACGCACCGGGTGCTGACGGGGCATGGCGCGATCGTCGACGACGTGGCATGGCGTGCGGACGGCGAGCGGCTGGCGACGATCGGTGACGACGCGACGATTCGCATCTGGGATCCCGCGGATCGCGGCGTGGAACGGCGGCTGCAATTGCCGACCACGCAGACCGCCACCCTCGGCCAACTGACGTGGCCCGACGCCGACCGCGTGGCGATCCACATCTGCTACAGCCAGACCACCACCTGGCATCTCGACACGAACACCGTCGATGGCGCCTACACGTTCGGCCCGCCCGGGTCGCACTACCGCTGGACGATGGCGAACGCGCTCCTGGAACGTCTCGCCGATCCGGCCGGGCCCGCGGCTCGTACCCTCGACCTTCGCGAAGCCTGCCTGCTCGCGGCCAGTCCCGATGGCGTCCGTCTCGCGTTGGCCTCGGCCAACCGCCGGTCGCTCCAGATCTGGGACGGCGCGCGGCTGGCGACGCTCCCGGGGGCGCCGTTCCTCGACGTCCGTGGGTTCGCCTGGATCGACGCGCAGCGGCTGCTCGTCGTCGATGGCCGCGACGCCATCCGCGAGATCGACGCGACGAACGGCGCCGAACTCGCCGTCCGGCCGATCCCCGAGTGCACCCTGACCATCGCGGTAGCCGCCGACGGCTCGCGCGCCGCGATCGGCTGCGTCGACCAGGCGGTTCGCGTCCTGCCCGCGCACGGCGAGGGCGCCACGCTCGAGCTGCGCGGCCACACCAACCACGTCGAGGCGGTGGCGTTCGCTCCGGACGGGCGGCGGTTGGCGAGCGGTGCGCGCGACCGCACGGTCAAGGTGTGGGATCTCGCCGCCGCCAGCGAAGTCGCCTCGTACGCGGTCGACGCGCCGGTGATCGCGTTGGCATGGCGCTCGGACGGCACCGGGCTCGCCGCGCTGTGCGCCCAGGGCGAGGTCCGCGTGTGGGACGCGCGGCCGAAGCGACCGAAGTAGGAGTCCGCCGGCGCTACAATCCCGGACCGTGAGCGAACCCGACGCCAGCACTGCACTCGTCCAAGCCCTGGATCGGCTCGGTCGTGGCGAGGCGAGCGCCGCCGACTTGGGGTCGCTCGTCTACGAGGACCTGCGCCGGCTGGCGGGCAGCCTGTTGCGCCGCGAACGCATCGGCCACACGCTGCAGGCCACCGCGCTCGTCCACGAAGCCTGGTTGCGCCTCGCCGATGCCTGCGAATCGGCGGGCACCGAGGGCAGTGCGGCGCGCCAGCAATACCTCTGTCTGGCGGCGACCGCGATGCGGCGGATCCTGGTCGAACACGCGCGGGCTCGCCTGCGGCAGAAGCGCGGTGGCGACCTCGTCCGGCAGCCGATGCTCGACGATCCGGCCGCCGAAGGCGATGACGCAGCCGAGATGCTGGACCTCGACGAGGCCTTGCAGGCCCTGGCCGAGCGGCGGCCGCGCGCCGCCAGGATCGCCGAGCTGCGGATCTACGGCGGCTTCTCGGTCGCCGAGGCCGCCGAAGCCGCCGGTGTCGGCCTGACGGTCGCCAAGACCGAATGGGCATTGGCCCAGGCGCTTCTCGGCAGGTGGCTGCGGGCTCGACCCGCCGAACCGGGTTCGTAGCGAGCGCGCCGCTTTCGCCGCCCGAGCGCGCCGCTTTCGCCGTCCTGCGGCGTCGGGCTTCCCCGAAGCGTGCTC
>CAYMRG010000348.1:0-6066 GCA_964392555.1 uncultured candidatus Brocadiaceae bacterium | reverse complement strand
GCGAACCTGCTCGGCGCGGACGTCGCGCGCGTCGGCGCCGAGCTGCAGCTGGTCGGCGGCGGCGGCGCGCTGTACGTCGCCGATGCGTGTGGCGGGCTGCGCTCGCTGCTGGCGATGACGATGCTCGGCTACTGCCTCGCGTTCCTGTCCGGGGCCGCCGACTGGCGCCGTCGGCTCGCCCTGCTCGCGGTGGTCGTGCCGCTGGCGGTCGGCGCCAACATCGTGCGGATCGCGGCGCTGTGCCTGCAGGCGCGCTGGTGGGGAGTGCCGTTCGCCGAGGGCACGGGCCACACCCTGGCCAACGTCGCCGAATGGGGCGTCGA
The DNA here is from genome assembly GCA_964392555.1 of uncultured candidatus Brocadiaceae bacterium. GTDB lineage: Bacteria > Planctomycetota > UBA1135 > UBA1135 > UBA2386 > CAYMRG01. The sequence continues at coordinate 5,743 of CAYMRG010000348.1, read as the reverse complement.
CCTGCTCGCGCTGCTGGCGGTCGACCGGCTGGTGTCGCGCTGGCTCGGCGTGGCGGGCCACGTCGCGGTCGCGCCCGCCGTCGCGATCGCGGCACCGGTGCCCGCGCGCCGCGGCGTGGCGACCGGCGTGGCGCTGTGGCTGTTCGCCGCGGCGATCGTCGCCGTGCAGGCACAGCCGGCGCCGTTCGTCGGCCACGACCGCGCGGTCAAGCTGCCCGACACCCTGGCCGGGTACCGGCTGGTGCCGCGCAATGCCGCGGACGAGGCCGCGTTCCAGGCCAACCTGCCCCGCTACTGCGAGCTGCTCGGCACCGACGACTTCGTCTGGCAGTCGTACTTCGACGCCGCGGGCGCGCGCATCAACCTGGTGGCGCTGTTCCACGACGACAACTGGAAGAGCGTCCATCCGCCGCGGATCTGCATCGAAGGCAGCAACATGGACATCCACAGCGACGCCGTCGAGCCGGCGGCTTGGCTGGATCCCCAGGGCAGCGTCTCGCGGATCGTCGCGCAGAGCCGTGACGACCACCTGCGCTACGTGACGCTGACTCTGTACGGCACCAAGGACTGGTCGTCGGGCAGCTACACCGATTTCACGTGGCACCATCTGCCGCTGGCGCTGCTGCGCCGCAACGATTCGGGCTTCATGCTGCGCGTCGAGACGCCGATCGGGGCGGGCGAGACGCCGGCGCTGGCCGAGGCCCGTTGCCGCACCTTCCTGACCGCGCTGCTGCCGGCGGCGCGCACGCTGCTGCCATGACGATCGCCCACGCCCTGTCCGTCGACGTCGAGGACTGGTTCCAGGTCCTCAACATGGCGCACGTCATCGACCGCGCCGAGTGGGATCGCTTCGAGCTGCGGTGTGGCGACGCGACGCGGCGGCTGCTCGAGCTGTTCGCGAAGCGCTCGGCGAAGGCGACGTTCTACTTCCTCGGCTGGATCGCCGAACGGCTGCCGGAGCTGGTCCGCGAGGTCGCGGCGGCCGGCCACGAGATCGGCAGCCACGGCTACGACCACCGCATCCTGCCGGACCTCGGTCAGGAGGGCTTCGCGCAGGATCTCGAACGCACGGCGACGATCCTCGCCGCGCTGTGCGGCCGGCGGCCGACGACGTTCCGCGCCTGCACGTGGTCGATCACGCGGCGCACGCCCTGGGCGATCGACGAACTGCTGCGCGCCGGCATCGCCGTCGACAGCTCGATCCAGCCGGTGCGTCACCCGGACTACGGCGTGCCGTCGGCGCCGAAGACGCCCTACCGGCTGGCCGGCGCGGCCGGCGAACTGCTGGAGTTCCCGCCGCTGACCTGGCGCGTGCTCGGTCGGCACCTGCCGGTCGGCGGCGGCGGCTACCTGCGGCTGTTCCCGGTCGGTTTCGTCGCCCGCGGTCTGGGCCAGGCCGAGCGCGATGGTCGGCCGGGCTGCCTCTACCTGCACCCGTGGGAGGTCGATCCCGACCAGCCGCGCCAGGATCTCGGCGGCGTGCGCGGCTTCCGCCACTACGTCAACCTGAAGCGCACGCTCGGCAAGCTCGACGCCCTGCTGCAGCGGTTCCCGTTCGTCGGCGTCGAGGCGTCGCTCGCTCAGTGCGGCGAGAGCTGGCGGGCGAAACTGCCGGCGTTGCGCGCCAGCTCGCTGCTCGGATAGTCGCGCTGCAGCTCCTCGAACAGCGCCTGGGCACGCGCGACGCCGTCGCGATCGTGGTACTGCAGGTAGGCCTCGGCCTTGACCAGCAGGTGCAGGCCGTCGTCGCGCACCGGCGCCTGGTTGAGCAGCACCAGCGCGCCGTCGGGATCGCCGCGGCGCAGCGCCATCATGCCGCGCGCGAACGCGCCGGCGGGCGTCGCGAGCATCTCCGGCGGCAACTGTTGGAGCTGGGCGTTGTCGGCATCGGTGTTGGCGAAGTCGATCGCCGCGAGCGTCACGCAGGCGAGCCGGTCGGTCGGCAGCGCGCCGTGGGCGAGCACCAGCCGCAGGTCGGCGAGGCCTTCGTCGCCGCGGTCGATCTGCGCCAGCAGTTCGGCGCGGGCCTGCCACAGCGAGCGGCCGAGCGGGAACCTGGCCAGCACCTGCTCGAGCGCGGCGACCGTCTTCGGGATGCCATTGCGGTGTACGAGGCGGGCGACCGAGCGGGCCGTCCAGGCCGGGTCGTCGCGATCGGCGCCGGTCAGCGCGAGCTGGCCGAGCAGCAGTTGCTGTTCGTCGGCTTCGCCGAGGTGGGCCGGCGAGCCCGCCGGCGCGAATTCGATCAGGAAGTGCAGCAGCGCGCCGTACGGTCCGGCCTGGTCGAGGTCGCGACGGATGGCGATCGCGAGGTCGGGTGCGGACTTCGCATCGGCGGCGATCAGCCGACGTGCCAGTTGCGCCAGGTGCTCGACGATCGCGAGCCGGTCGGCGCTGCGGCAGGTCGGCAGCACCTGGTCGAGCACCGTCCAGGCCCGCACGGTGTCCGGCGCCGCGACCAGCTTCGCGAACTCGGCCTGGCCGAGGTCGCTGCGGGTCGGCAACAGGGTCCAGCGGCCGAACCGCAGCTGATCGGCGGTGTCGGTCTTGCCGGCGCGATCGAACGCGGCCGCCATGCTGTCGAGGGCGAAGCCGAGGGCCACCGCCGACGGCTGCAGCGTGCCGCTCGTCACCTCTTCGGTCATCGCCAGCACGAACCGCGGCGGCAGGTCGTAGCCGGGCGCCTTCGCCGCCAACGCGACCTCGCGCCAGAAGACGATGTCGTGCATGCCGCGCTGGAACAGCGCCTGGTGGATGCGCGCCGCGCCGCGGCCGTCGCCGGCGGCGGCCAGCGTGCGCGCCAGCAGCAGCTGGCTGGTGCGGGTGCCGTCGGCGGCCAGCGCGGTCATGCGGGTGCGTGCGTGGCCGGCCAGCTCGGGGCTGGCGAGCACGCTCAGCAGGTCGCAGCGGTTGGACTGCTCGGTCGGGTCCGAGGTGAGCCGCCAGTCGAGCGGCGTCGGCTTGCCGAGCATCGCCAGGGTCGCCTGCGCGAGCAGGTCGCCCTGGTCGGCCGCGACCGCCGCGGTGGCCTTGATGTCGGCCAGCGGCAGCCCGCCGACGCGCAGCGCCATCGCCGCATCGGCGTCGTCGATCAGGCGCAGCAGCTGCATGCCGCGCTCGGTGCGTTCCTGGAGCAGGCACAGTCGCACCAGGGCCAGCGCGGCGGCCGGACGCTGGTCGTCGAAGGCCAGCGCCGCGGTCCAGTGCTCCTCGGCGAGCCGCAGTTCGCCGAGCGTGGCCGCCAGCCGGCCGGCGCGCAGGTAGGCCTCGCCGCTGCGCGCCTCCGGGTCGGCGACGGCGAGCGCCTGGGTGATCGCGACGTTCGCGGTGCGCGGGTGGGTCGTCTCGAGCACGCGCGCCGCCGCCAGCAGCGGCGGCGCCGCAGCCGCGTCCTGGACCTGCAGGTTCGCCAGCAGCGTCGTCGCCTGCGGCTCGAGCGTCGCGTCGTCGCGGGCCGCGCCGGCCGCCTCGAACCAGGCGCCGAGGGCGATCGCGAGGTCGGCGCGCAGCGCCGGCGGCAGCGCGCCGGCCTGCGGGACGAGCCGCGCGAACAGCGCTTCGGTGTCGGCGAGCCGGCCGAGGCGGGCCGCGGCGTGCGCCGCGAGGATGCAGAGCTCGGCCGCGGCCTTCGGCTCGTCGACGACGCGCGGCAGGTACGGGGTCGCCGCGCTCGGCGCCAGCGCCAGCGTCAGTCGCAGCTGCTGGGCGAGCAGGCCGGGTTCGGGTCGGCTCAGGCGCATCGCCTGTCCGACCGCGCTGGCGACGTCGCCGTCGGCGGCGAGCGCCGCCTCGAGCGCCAGCAGCGCCGCGGTCTCGCTGGTCTTGCCGCTCTCGAGCAGGTGCGCGAGGCTGCGCACGGCGTCGTTGGTGCGCCCGGCGCGCAGGTTGATGCGGGCCTCGAGCAGGCGCGGCATCTGCACGTGGGGGAACGCATCGACGGCCATGCGTGCCGACTCGCCGGCGACCGGCAGGAGGCCGAGCTCGAGCGCCGTCTCCGCGCACAGCACGTAGGCGAGCGGGTCCTCGACCTCGGGGGCGAGGATCATGCGCTGCTTGCACTGCTCGACCAGCCGCAGGCCGTCCTGGTTGGTGTCGCGGTAGAGATCGCGGGCCGCCGCGACGCGCAGCGCGAACACCTGTTCGTTGTCCGGTTCGAGCTCGGCGGCTTCGCCGAGCACCGTCACCGCGGCCGCCGAGCGGCCGTTGTCGAGCTGGAACTGCGCCAGCGCCAGGCGCGGGGCGACCTCGCTGCCACGTTCCTCGAGCCAGCCCTTCAGCGTCGACAGGCGTTCGTCGACGGACGCACCGGCCGCCGCCTGCTCGGCGACGCGCTGCTGCGAACATTCGGCGAGCAGGTCCGGCGCATCGCGCGGCGTCGCGCCGCGCAGGATGTGGACGATGGCGCCGTCGAGGTTGGCGGCGGCGTTGCGGTGGTCGCCGTTCCGCGCCTGCAGGTAGGCGGTGTTGAGGTGCGCGCAGAGGAAGCCCGTCGGGTGGGTGGGCAACGCCTGGCGCATGGTCTGCGTGTCGGCCAGCGCCACCTGCAGCGCCTGGCGGTCGCCGATGTGGTTCGCGGCGACCACGCGCGCCAGCAGCATCGACGGCGTCGCCGCGCCGAGGTCGATCGCCGCGGCGCGCTGTTCGAGGCGGCCGCGCGGCAGCCAGCGGTCGACGGTCGCCAAGGCCGCGCGGTCGAGACCGGCGCGCACCAGGGACCAGGCGGCCTTGGCGCCGGCCTCCTCGAGGTACTGGTGGTCGAAGCGCTGGCGGTAGCTGTCGCACAGGATCAGCAGGTCGTCGCGGCGGCCGGCGAAGTCGTAGGCGCGCGCCAGGCCGCGGAACGCCGCCACCGGCTCGCCGCCGGCCTCGAGGCTCTGCTGGAAGAACGACAGGCTCTCCTGGATCTTGAAGCGCAGGTCGCGCAGGTCGCGCAGCACCAGCGGCCAGCGCGCGGCGAGCCCCGGCTCGGCGGCGTAGAGGTCGCTGAGGTCCTGGATCGACATCGCGACCAGCAGGTCGCCGTCGGCTCGGTAGAGATACGAGCGCCAGTCGCGGCGCACGCGCTCGCGGTGCTGCGAGCCGTGCTCGCGTTCGATGACCTCGGTCAGATCTTCGATGCGCGGCTGCAGCGCGAGTTCGGCCGCCTCGCCGGCGAGTTCGAGGCCGCGGCCGTGACCGGGGTTCTTGGCCAGGAAGTCGCGCGCCAGCTGCAGGGCCGCGTCGGCCTTGTCGCTCTGCGCCGACAGGCGGATGCGGTCGAGCTGCAGCGGCTCGTCGTCGTGGCCGTCGTCGATCAGGTGCTCGACGTCGAGCAGCGCGCCGTTCGGGTTGCCGAGTTCGGTGTAGGCGGCGTAGCGCAGGCGCCACAGCCGTTCGCGCAGCGTCCGGTCGTTGCGCACGCCGGCGCCGCGTTCGGCGAAGTCGAGCACCGTGATGGCGCGGGCGTAGTCGTGGCGGTCGAACGCGGCGCGCGCCTCGGCGAGCGCATCGGCCGGACCGCGCAGGCGCAACACCGCGAAGCCGACGACCAGGCCGAGGGCCAGCAGGGCGACGGCGACGAAGATCTGGAGGCTGCGGCGGAGCATGCTTCGGGACGACTCTTATAGCTGGTCGGCGGGGGCGTTCGAACGTGTTCCGGAGCGTGGTCGGGGCGCCGGGGCGGTTCAGCGGATGCCGAGCCGGCGGAGCTTGTGGAACAGGGTGCTGCGGTTGATGCCGAGCAGTCGGGCGGCGCGCTCGCGGT
>CAYMRG010000347.1:0-6082 GCA_964392555.1 uncultured candidatus Brocadiaceae bacterium | reverse complement strand
GTCGGTCGGGATCAGCGGCGCCGCGGCGGGATGCGCGGCGAGCAGTCGGCGCAGCGCCCGGCGCGCGGTCTCGTCGATGCCCGAGCCGACCTTGCCGACGCATTGCAGCGTGCCGTCGAAGTCGGTCGCGATGATCAGCGACCTGAAGTCACCCGCCTCGTCCACCTCGTAGCCGAGCACGAGGCACAGCACGACCTGTACGCGCTTGATCTTCTGCCAGGCGTCGCTGCGCTCGCCGGGCCGATACGGTGCGTCGAGCCGCTTGGCGACGATGCCCTCGATACCGCTCGCCGCGACCGCCGCGAACAAGTCCTTGCCGTGACCGACGATGCCGTCGCTGAACACGAGGTGGTCGTCAGCGGCCGCGGCGACCCGTTCGGCCAACCGTGTGCGCCGGGTCGCGTGCGGCTCGGCGAGCAGTGAGCGGTGGCGGTCGTAGAGCAGGTCGAAGACGACGTAGTCGACGCGCTGCGCGCGCGCCGCCGCCGCGACCCGGGCCGGCGCCGCGTTCTCGCGCGCCAGAACGGCGCGGAAGTCGGAGCGACCGTCGGGCAGCCGCACCACGAGCTCGCCGTCGAGCACGGTGCCATCGGGCAGCCCGGCGAGGAACGCCAGCTCCGGGTAGCGACCGGCGAGGTCGCGGCGGCGCCGGCCATGCATGCGCAGCGTGCCGCGCTCGACATAGGTGATCGCCCGCACGCCGTCCCACTTGACCTCGAAGACATGGTCCGGCGAATCGAACGGCGCGCCGATGCGCGCGAGCATCGGCGCGATGTGCTCGGGCAGGCGCGGCTCGCTCACCGCGCGATCACTCGCCTTCGGCCTTGCGCGGCGCCTTCTTGCGTCCGGCGCTCGGCGCGAGCTTCTTGCCGGCGGCGGCCGGCGCGTCCGCGCCAGACGCATCGGCCGGCGGCGCATCGGCCGTCGGCACGCCGAGCGCCTTCGCCTGCGCCTCGGCGACGCTCTTCTTCAGCGCGTCCATGAGGTTGAGGATCTTCGGCTCCTCGTGGTCCGGCGCCTGCACGACCTCCTGGCCGGCGACCTTCATCTCGATCAGCTTCTTCAGCTTGACCACGTACTGGTCCGAGTAGCGATCGATCGCGAAGTCGGCGACGCGCGACGCCTCGATCAGCGTGTTGGTCAGCGCGACCTCTTCGGGCTTGAGCTGGATGTCGGCGAGCTCGCCGGCGAAATCATCGCCCTTGCGGACGCGCTGCGGGTAGAGCAGCGCGCTCATCACCAGCAGCTTGCCGAGCGGCCGCACGACGACGAGCTGCTCGCGGCCCGACATCACGACCTGCGCGATCGCGCAGACCTCCTTGTCGACCATGCCCTTGTGCAGCAGTGCGTAGGGCCGTTCGCCGGCGACGCCGTCGGGCAGCAGGTAGTGCGTCTTGCCGGCGTAGTACAGCGGATCGATCTCGCGGATCGGGATGAAGCCGTCGATGCCGACCGCGCGGTCCGACTTGGACCGCAGCTTGTCGACTTCCTCGGGGTCGACGACGACGTAGTGGTCCTTCTGGTGCTCGTAGCCGCTGACGATCTGCTCGCTGTTGAGCTCGCCGTGCTCGGGGCAGACCTTCTGGTAGCGCACGCGGCTGTTGCAGCCCTTGTGGAGCTGGTTCAGGTGCACCTCGCCACCGGTCTCGTTGGCCGTGAACGCCTTCACCGGCACCGAGACCAGGCTCAGCTTGAGGAATCCTCTCCACGAGGTGCGGGACGGGACGGCCATCGGATCTCCGGGGGTCTGAGCGGGTGGCGGGTCGCAGGATACCACGCCTATCGGCCAAAAGACCCAGGCGGTCGGAGTGTGCGCGAAGGACCGTTCGAACGCGGCCTGGCGTCCGGTCAGGCCAGATCGACGAACCGCTTCGCCAGCGCCGGCCCCGCGCACGAATCCTCGTGCTTGAAGAACACGAACGCCTCGCGATAGCCAGCCGCCGCGAGCGGTCCCGCCAGCCGCGCAGGTCGTCGTCGCCGTAGGCCGATCGCCGCAGCCGCAGGTAGCCCCAGTCGGCGGTGTCGGGCAGCGTCGGCGGCGCGGCGTCGTCACGGTCGCTCGCCACCACCGCCGCGTTGTGCTCGCGCAACAGGTCGCGCGCGTCGGCCTCGTCCCAACTCGCATGCGCGAACTCGAAGGCGACGCGCACGCCGGGCCGCTGGTGGCCGAGGAACTCGCGCAGCAGCGCGCAGTCCTTCTTCACCCACTTCGGCACCTGGTAGAAGACGCAGCCGAGCCGGTCGCCGAGCGGCTCGAGCACGCGGAACAGCACGTCGAGCAGTTCGCCGCAGTCCTTCAGCTTCTGCGTCCACGTCAGCCGCTGCGTCGCCTTGATCGCGAAGCGGAAGCCGTCGGCCACCTGCGCGGCCCAGGTCGTCACCATCTTCGTCGACGGCATCCGGTAGAAGGTGTTGTTGAGCTCGACCGACGACAGCCGCTCGGCGTAGTAGGCGAGCATGCGGTCCTTCTTCAGGTCGTCCGGATAGAACGCCGGCCGCCATTCGTCGTAGCTGAAGCCGCTGGTGCCGACGAAGCAGGTGGTGCCGCGGGTGGGATCGTTCACGGCGCCGAGGATACCCGGCGCATCACGCCCAGAGGACGAGCCCGCGCACCTTCGCGTCGTGCGTGCCGGTACCGGGCACGCGGATGCGCATGCCGTGCTGGTACTGCCCGGCCAGTTCGACGCGGTAGCCGCCGACGAACGTGTGCACCGTGCCCTTCGCGTCGCGCGGCTGCAGCGGCACCACCGTGGTCTCCGCCGCCGCCCCTTCGCTGCGGGTCACGACCAGCTCGGCGACGACGTCGGTCGGCTGCAGCGTGCCGAGATCGACGTCGAGGTGGACATCGAGGTGCTGCCCGACCTTGAAGTCCTGCAGCTCGACGGTGGTCGCGGCCGTGATCTTGACCTTGTCGAAGCCGGTGCGGATGCGCAGGAACTCCTTCGCGCTGGCGCGCGCCGGCGACTTCTTCTCGGCCTGCTGGCGGAAGTACTGCCGCGCCAGCGGCCGGTAGGCCGCGGCGAAGTAGTCGGACACCATGCGGTCGGTGTTGAACTCGGTCGGGACGCTCTCGAGGCAGTGCACGACCTGGTCCATCCACGCGCTCGGCACGCCCTTGCCGTCGCGCGAGAAGAACGACGGCACGATCTCCTCCTCGAGCAGCCGGTAGAGCGCGGTCGCGTCGGCCTGGTTCTGCAGCTCGGGGTTGCCGTAGACCTGCGAACCACCGATCGTCCAGCCGTTGCCGCCGTCGGCGGCCTCGGGCCACCAGCCGTCGGCGATCGACAGGTTGAGCCCGCCGTTGGCCGCGGCCTTCATGCCCGACGTGCCGCTCGCCTCCTCCATGCGGGTCGGCGTGTTGACCCAGATGTCGACGCCCTGCACGAGCGCCTTGGCGACCGACATGTCGTAGTCCTCGACGAAGATCACGCGGCCGATGAACTCGGGCGAACGCGCGATCTGCACGATCGACTTCATGATGTCCTGGCCGAGGCGGTCGCGCGGGTGCGCCTTGCCGGCGACCAGCAGGCGCACCGGCCGGTCCTTGTTCGACAGGATCCTGCGCAGCCGCTCCGGCTCGGAGAACAGCAGGTGGGCGCGCTTGTACGGCGCGAACCGCCGCGCGAAGCCGAGGTAGAGCGCCTTCTCGTCGAGGCCGGCGAGCATCGCGCTGAGCACGACCGGGCTGTCGCCGCGGGCGTGGAACGCGCGCGTCAGCGCCTCGCGGACGACGTCGAGCAGCAGCGCCTTGCTGGCGGCGCGCACCTGCCACAGCTCGTCGGCGTCGATGCCGCTGGCCTTCGCGAAGTCGGCCGGCCGCACCGCACCGTCGTCGTTGCGCAGCAGGCGCGCGATGCCGGGCTGCGTCCAGGTGCCGAGGTGGATGCCGTTGGTGATCGACGCGACCGGCACCTCGCTCTCCAGCAGTCCGGGCCAGAACGCGTGCAGCAGCTTGCGCGAGGCGATGCCGTGCAGCTTGCTGACGCCGTTGACGAACCCGGCGAAGTTCATCGCCAGGTAGGTCATGTTGAACTCGCTGGTGCCGCCGGCGGCCTGGCCGAGCGCGAAGAACCGGTCCCACGGCACGCCGACCCATTCCTCGGCGTCGCCGAAGTAGCGGCGCATCAGGTCCTCGGCGAAGCGGTCGTGCCCGGCCGGCACCGGCGTGTGCGTCGTGAACAGCGTGGTCGCCGCGACGTACTCGCGCGCCGCCTCGAACGGCAGCCCTTCGCCGCGCACGAGCCGGTTCATGCGTTCGAGGGTCAGGAACGCCGCGTGGCCCTCGTTCATGTGGTAGACCGCCGGCCGCAGGCCGAGCGCGCGCACCAGGCGCACGCCGCCGCGACCGAGCACGATCTCCTGCTGGATGCGCATCTCGCTGTCGCCGCCGTAGAGGTTGCGCGTGATGTCGCGGTCCTCGGCGCGGTTCTTGTCGACGTTGGCGTCGAGCAGGTAGAGCGACACGCGGCCGACCATCGCGCGGAACGCGCGCAGCGTCACCTCGCGGCCGGGCAGCGGCACCGTGACCTCGAGCGGGCGACCGTCCTTGTCGCGGACGACCTCGACGGCGAGCTGGCGCGGCCGGTTCTCGCGATCGGCGGCGATCTGCTGGCCGTCCGCCGACACCTGCTGCTGCATGTAGCCGAAGCGGTAGAACAGGCCGACGCCGACCAGCGGGATACCGAGGTCGCTCGCCGACTTGAGGTGGTCGCCGGCGAGGATGCCGAGGCCGCCGCTGTAGATCGGCAGCGAATGGTGCACGCCGAACTCGGCCGAGAAGTAGGCGACCGGGTGCTCCGGCGACAGCGCGGGTCCGTCGCCGCGTTCGCCGAGCGCCATCGGTTGCTGCGCGGTCGCCATGTAGTCGTCGAAGCGCTTCAGCACGTCCTGCAGACGCCGCAGGTAGTCCTTGTCCTTCGCCTTGGTCTCGAGCGCCTCGAGACCGACGCTGTGCAGGAACGCGACCGGGTTCTCCGACGCCTTGCGGAAGCCGGGGGCCAGTTCCTCGAACAGGCCGCGCACGCCGCTGTTCCACACCCACCAGAAGTTGCGCGCCAGCCGTTCGAGGCCGCGCAGGCTCTGCGGCAGCGTCGCCGACGCCTCGAACGCCGACAGCCGCGGCGTCGTGCCGCTGCCCGGCGACGGCAGCGCGCGGCGCGGCAGCCGGAACTGCACGACGCCGCCGGTGCTGCGCAGCTGCACCGCGGCGAGCGCCTGGTCGTAGGCCTCGCGGTAGTGCGCGTACAGGTCCTTCCACGCCGTGCGGCCGGCCGCCGCGCGGCAGCTGTCGCGCATCGACGCGGCGCCGACCGGACGGTCGAGGAACGCCTCGATCGCGTCGACCAGCGACTGCGTGACGTCCTTGTAGGGCACGCGTTCGCGCTTCAGCACGGTGATGCCGTCGGCCGGGCCGAGGCCCGCGCCGACCGCCCAACGGCCGAAGCCGGCGAGGTCGGTGGTGATCGTCGGCACGCCGACCGCGAGCGCCTCCTGCGGCGTGTAGCCCCACGGCTCGTAGTACGACGGGTAGCAGCCGAGGTCCATCGCGGCGAGCACGCCTTCGTATTCACGGCCGAACAGGCCGTCGTCGGGGCGCAGGTAGATCGGGATCTGCACGACCTTGACGCGGCTGCCGACGCGATTGTCGATGCCGAGCCGCTTGCAGTGCGCGTGGACCGGATCGTGCTCGAAGTCGAACAGGTTGTGCGTGCACAGGCCGAGCGGGCCGTTCGCGGCGCCGCCGGCGAGGCGTTCGATCAGCTCGCCGCGCAGGCCCGAGTTGCCGGCCGGCACCAGCAGGAACGCGACCAGGCGGCGCCCCTTGCTGTCCTTCATCTGCGCCATCGCGTCGAGCAGCAGTTCGATGCCCTTGTTGTGGAACTCGTAGCGCCCCGCCAGCGCGACGAACGCCGCGTCGGCGACGTCCTCGCCGAGCATCGCCCGCGCGACGCGCTCGAGGTCCTTGCGCATCTTGCCGCGGTCGCCCTTCGCCAGCTCGTCGACGACGCCGAGGTCGATGCCGTTGGGCAGCAGCGGCGTGACCTTGCGGTTGTGCAGCAGCTCGGCTTCGGCCGCGGTGATC
>CAYMRG010000346.1:0-6093 GCA_964392555.1 uncultured candidatus Brocadiaceae bacterium | reverse complement strand
GGGCCGGTGTCGGCGGGGTCCAATTGACGCCGATGACCGTCGCCCGCGGATCGACAACCGCCGACGACGTCGATACCGGCGACGCCGCGAGGAAGGCCGCTCCGTACATCCCTGCGCCGGACGCGACCCACGACCCGGGGCCGATTCGGAGCGTGGACTGGTCGAGGCGGATCGCCGGCTCCCAGGGCGGGCCCACGCCAGCATTGAAACCTGTCATGCCCGTCTCGACGAGCGCGGCCTGGGAGCGCAGCAGGCTCAATGCCGGAATGCGAGTCTCCGGATAGGGCAGCGGCAGCCCTGTCATGACATAAGGTAATGGCCAAGAATGGTACACGAACGTGGTAACCATCTGCACGTACGAATCCTCCGCGAGAATCGGTAAGCCGCTCAGCGTGATAAAGCACGTCTGCAGGGTCACATCGACACTCCGCCTGATGGAGATCTCGTGTCCGAGGAATCCCATGCTGCGGTACTCCATGCGTTCGATGACCACGGTTCCCGCACAGTCTTCGACGACCAATTGCGATGGCTGCCCTGCGCTCGATAGAGCACTGATTCCGATGCCGCTCAGGTAGACCGTTTCGCCAGCGGCGATGTTGCGGATCTCGATGCGGCCCTCGACAAAGATCGAACTATCAGCGCTCATCCATTGCGACGATGGCGCCCCCCCATAGATCACGGCGCCAACGATCTTCAGCGGCTTGGTGATGACCGGCGCCGTGTATGGCACCTGGCTAGAGCACGGGCCGCCGAGGGCATCCAGGTAGATCAGAATGGTGTCCCCCGGCGCGGCAGCAGCCACCGCCGGCGGCAGATCCGTGAACTGCGCGCCGTAGGCACCGCTGCAGCACACCTTCCAAGTCTGCTGCGCCGCGAGCGGGGCTGCGAGGAGCGGGAAAGAACATGCACAGACGAAGACAAGGCTGGTTCGCATGGCCGACTCCCGAGGCTGCCCGCCTCCGCCGACTACGAGCCGAGGCGATGCCAGGGATGATACTGCCTGCGAAGCCGTGCGCCAGGCGACCTCGCCTCCCGCGCCCCCTCACCATCAACCGCCCGCCACAACCATGGCCCCCGCCTCCGCATGCGCGTCCAGGCAATGCCCGTACCCGACCCCTTCCAGCAGCGACGCCACCCCCACCGTCCCATGCTCGATGCGCAACGTCGCCCCGCCGCCGAGCGGCCGGTACAGGTCGGGATGCGCCGCCAGCGCCGCCGCGGCCAATTCGCGCGGTAGGTGGTCGAGGCCGCGGAAGTAGTGGTGGCCGTTGCGTTCGACGTGCGACAGCCCGAGCACGCTCTGCGTGACGAGGTCCTGCTGCAGCGGCAACACGCCGATGTTGGTCAGGTCCTCGCCCGATTGGCAGAAGCCCTGGCGACGGCACAGACCGAAGTTGGCGAGCGCGCGGAACACGCCCTTGCAGTTCTTGACCGAAACGCCGCGGTAGCCGAGTTCGCTGGCGCGCAGGAAGCTGTCGGCGCGCGCGTCGGCCTCGTCGAGGATCAGCGGCGCGAACGCGGCGACGCGCGCGAGGTCGCGGTGGCGCTCGCGCTCGAACGTGCGCGCGCGCGGCAGCGGCTGCTCGATCCAGGCGACCTCGCGCAGCAGCTCGCGGCCGCGCGGTTCGGCGGCGACCGCCTCGAGCAAATCGGCGAGCTGGCCGAGGTCGTCGAATTGCTCGTTGCCGTCCAAGGTCAGCTCGAACGCGGCGTGGCGATCGGCGAAGAACGCGGCGAGATCGCCCAGCCGCGCGCGGTCGGCGGCGAAGCCGGCGCCGATCTTGACCTTGAACCACGACAGCCCGTAGGTGTCGATGTCCTGCTCGAGCGACTGCGGCAATCCGTCGTCGACCCGATGCCCGGGATCGAGGTCGCGGGTGCGCAGCACGTCGAGCATGCCGATGGTGTGGCGCACGCTGAGTCGCTCGCGCGGCACGGGCAGATCGCGCCGCCAATCCCATTCGGCGAGCCCTGGCAGCACGTCCCCTGGCACGAAACCGAACACGTCGTCGCGCAGCGCGCGCGCGAACGGCAGTCCGGCGAGCCGGCACGCCGCATCGAGCATCGCGCGCTCGACGAGGGCCACGCCGAAGCCGCGCACCAGCAGATCGGGCGCAGCCACCGGCTCGCCGCCGACGCGCGCCGCATGGACGTCGCGCCAGATGGCGAACGGCGTGTCGAGCGCGTGCGCGGCGTATGGCTCAGCCGCGGCGACCACGGCCGCATACAACTCGTCCGCGTCCTGCACGGGCGTCGCGTCGGTGTCCTTGCGGAACCAGCGCGGCACCAGCAGATCGCCGGACCAACCGTGCGCGACCGCGCCGCGCGCGTCGACGCAACGCACGCGGCAGGTCAGCAGCTCGGCGGCACGCAGCGTCACCGCGCCGAAGCGGAACGGCAGCCGCGTTCGACACGGCGTGCGCAGCAGCTCGACGCCGCGGACCTGCAGCCGGAGCGCCATGCCACTACCCGCCGGTGACCGCCGGCAGCGCGGCCTTCTTCAGGAACAGCACCGCGAAGCACGTCGCATCCATCAGGAAGCCGCGCGGGTGCTCGGGGCGGAACGCGCCGTTCTTGTTCTGCTGCGCGAGCAATTGGATCGCGCCCTCGTAGTACCAATCGCGTCCCTGGATCAGCGCCACCGATGCCAGCTCGCAGGTGCGCTCGAGGCTGTAGAGGTAGTAGTACCAATTGTCATCGGCGCGCTCGACGAAGCCCGGGTTGCTGCGCACGTGGAACTCCGCGGCGAACCAGGCGAAGCCGCTGGCGATCGCGGCGTCGACCTTCGGCACGATGTCGGCCTTGGCGAGGTTGGTGGCGACGAGCCCGGCACGCGCGATCACGAGTCCGCCGACGCCGGCGGCGGTCATCGAGCCGTAGGCGGGCCGTTCGGGCGCGTGGTAGGCATAGCCGCGGGCGGCGACCTTGCCGCCGGCGGCGCGCGTCGCTTTGCCGCCGGCGCCGGCGGCGGCCAGATCGCGGTAGCTGGTGAGGTCGAGCTTCAGCTCGCGGCCGTTGTCGGCGGTCTGGACGTCGACCAGGTGACCGGCCGCGGCGCGCCATGCGCTGCCGGACACCTCGAGCCCGCACAGCGACGCGGCATAGAGGCCGAGCAGGCCGTATTGGTTGACGGAATTGTCGAAGCGCGGCCCGGCGACGTAATTGAACCGCAGCACGTAGCCCGGATCGACGCGCGTATCGACGTTCTTCCGCAATCGCGCGAGCCAGTCGGCCGCCAGCGCGCGGTCGGTCTCGCTGAGCGTGCGCGGCTCCGGCGCCGCCAGCGCCCCCGAACGCAGCCGTTCGGTCTCGTCGCGCGGCGCATAGCGCTCGGCGAGCGCCATCAACGCGACGCCGAGCGAGTAGGTGTCGGTCAGTTCGCGCTTCGCCAGCTCGGCGAAACCGGCCTCGATCACGGGATCGTTCGGCGGCACCTCGGCGTGCAGCAGCGTCAGCAGCACCAGCGCGATGCGGCCGCTGCCGTAGGTGTAGTCCTCGCCGCCCTGATCCTGGAAGTGCCGGCGCGACAGGTCGCCGAGTTCGCGCTTCAGCCATTTCGCGCCATTGCGGATCGCGTCGGCGACGTCGCCGCGAAACGCGGCGTCCTGCCCTTCGTGCGCCGCGACGAAGTCCCACTGCTCGCGCACGACGAGCTTGTGGCAGGCCTTCTTCGCTTCCTCCCAGACCAGCGTCAGTTCGCCGGCAAACGTCCGCACGACGCCGGCCTGTGCATCGAACGTGCGCGTCACGTGCAGCGTGCCCTTCGGCGCGAACTTGCACAGCGGTTTGACGAACTTGCCGAGCGCGGCCTTGCTCTCGCCTGCCAACACCTCGGGATCGGCGGCCGCGACATCGAGATCGATCGTCTGCGTGCCGTCGGCAGCCATCGCCGCGACCTTGCCGGTCAGCAGCAGATCGCCGAACGGCACCAGCCGATGGAACCGCAGCTTCGCGGCGCCGCCGAGCCGCAGGTCGAACGCGACCGCGCGCACGAGATCGCGCAGATCGCGCGGCTCGTCGCCGACCGAGAGCTGGTCCGCGGCGAGTTCACCCTGGCACAGCCACGACGCCTGCACCAGATGCGGCAGCAAGCCGGTCGGGACCTCGTCCTTCGCGTCGGCCTTCTGCGCCGCGGCGAGGCTGTCGGCGGTCGCATACTTCGCATCGCCGGTGCGGCGATACTCGGCGGCACCGCGCTCGGGCAGCCGCCAGGCGCGGTCCTGTGCGCACAGCGGAACCACGAGCATCAGGACCGAGAGCAGGGCACGCGGCGACATCTCCGCGAGTGTCCCTGCAGGGCGCGCCGTTGCAACCGCCGAACGCCGCCGCGACAGTAACGGCGTGCCGTTCACCTACGCCTACCCGCGTCCCGCGGTCACCGTCGACCTCGCGCTGTTCGCCGCCGAGGGCCGCGAGCTGCAGATCCTGCTGATCCAGCGCAAGAAGGACCCGTTCGCGGGCCGCTGGGCGCTGCCGGGCGGGTTCGTCGACGCCGACGAGGATCTCGCCGACGCGGCGCGGCGCGAACTGCGCGAGGAGACCGGCCTGCGCGGCGGCCGCCTCGTGCAGCTCGGCGCCTACGGCAAGCCGGGGCGCGATCCGCGCGGGCACACGGTGTCGGTCGCGTTCGTCGCGGCGTGCGATCGCAGCAAGGCGCGCAGCGCCGCCGGCGACGATGCGGCGGCGTGCGCGTGGTGGCCGCTGCGCAAGCTGCCGCGGCTCGCGTTCGACCACAAGGGGATCGTCCGCGACGCCGCCGAACGCTTCGCGGCGCTCGCGGCGGATCGCGCGCGCCTGGCCAAGGACCTGCTCGGCCCGAAGCAGACGGCATTGGCCGACGCATTGCACCGCGCGGCGAAGGCGAGCTTCGGGGCAAAGGGCGGAATGCGCGCATGAGCGAGATCGATCCCAAATCCCCGGCCGGCGACTTCGCCGCGGCGATGAACGAGGTCGAGACCAACCTCGAGGTGCGCCGGCTGATGCTGGTGCTGACCAACGTGTTGACGCCGGCGTGCGTGATGGCGATCAGCGACTGCCTGTCGGGTGGAATGTTCCCGCCGTCGCTGGCGTGGCTGCCGCCGCTGGTGCTGCCGCTGTGCGGCGCGCTGCTGCTGGCGAGCGGCTGCCTGGTCGGCGGCGTGCTCGGTCGCTGCCACTTCGGCCTCGTGCTCAACGGCACCAAGATGGCAAAGGTCGAGACCGGCGCGCTCAAATTGCAGGGCCTCAATTGGCTCGGCGTGACGACCAACTTCGTCGCGCTGACCGCGCTGTCGGCCGCGCTGGGCGTCGTCTGCCTCGGCGCCAGCCTCGGCCTCGGCATGTGGACCTGGCTCGCGGCGGGCGTCGTCGCGTTTGCACTGATGATGTGGCTGCCGATCTGCCATTGGCGCGCCAACCGCCGCTGCCGCGCGCTCGACGTGCATTGGCAGGCCGGCACGCCACCGGCCGAACTTCGCGAACGCCACGCGCGCAAATCGCTCGACGGCACCGCCGCCGACATCTCGGTCGTCGTCGTCATGGCCGTCGCGTTGTTTGCCGGGATCTTCAATGCGCTCACCAACCTCGGCGGTGTCCCCGCCGACCTCGCGCTGACACCGCCGGTCGCGACGCTGCAGATCGTCGGCGCGACCGTGCTCAGCACGTTCCTGCTCGCGTCGCTGCTGCTGTCGTGCCGCATCCTGGTGCGCCTGCGCCTCGCCTTCGGCGCGTATTCGCAGAAGGTCGCCGAGCTGCGCGGCGAACAGGATCCGACCGCGATGCTGTGGCGCCCGGCCGAACGCACCTACCTGCTGTATGCGATCGTGCTCGTGCTCGCCGCGGCGAGCGGCGTGCTGCTCGGCTACGACCGCGGCGGCCGCACGATCGGCTTCGGCAGCGGGGCGGCAGTGCTCTTGGCCGGGGCGGTGTGGTATCCGCTGGTCGTGCGCGGCGCGCGGCGGCGGGCCAATCGGGCGGGATCGCGATGAGCAAGACCGCCAACCTCAGCATCGCCTTCGACCCGCGCGATCTCTGGTTCCAGGCGGGCTACCAATTCCGACCGACCGGCATCGCGCAGTGGGCGCAGGACATGGAATCGCCGGCGCGCGCGCTCGA
>CAYMRG010000345.1:0-6095 GCA_964392555.1 uncultured candidatus Brocadiaceae bacterium | reverse complement strand
GTGCCTGGCTGCGACTGCAGGCCGATCTCATCGCGTCGCTTCGCCAGCAATTTCCGTTCTTGCCCGCGCAGGCCGATTGGCGGACCACCTGCGACTTCCTGGAGGATTGGATGGTCGAGGAAGCCGGACGGGGTGCCGACACGGGCGCGCAACTCTCGAACTGACGAGCCGCCCAACCTCTTCCCATCCCTCATTCCGAACACCCGGAGCGATCGTTTGCGCCGAGGCCGTCCGCAGACGGCAAGCGAATCCGCGCATGCCCTGCGGCTCGCCAAGGCGACGTGGCTGATGGGCTTCGCCGGCTTCTGCGCACCGAAGTGCGCGCTCGGGGCACCGTGTGCCGGGAATCCTCGCGCGGCGCGAGGATCCTGGCCGTATTCGCCCTGTGCGGTTGCGTCCTGTTGCGCCTTGCCTCCGCGGTGCTGGCGCGATTGCATTGGCCGGGTTGCGACGCGATTCGGCGATGATCGGGACGCGCGGTGATCTAGCGCTGCGGCTCGGGCTCCTGCTCGCGCCGGTCGTCGTCGGTGCGGTCGTGATGGCGATTGGCGGGCAGCCGGTGGCGCGGTGGGGCATGCAGCTCGGTTGCGGCGGCGCGGCGGCAGCGCTGGCGCTCGTGGCCTTGCGGCTGCCTCGGTTGGCGTCGTTGCCGCCGACGGTCGCCGCATCGGCGTGCCTCGCGGTGATCGCCGCCACGTTCCTCACTCCTTGGGTCGACGGCGTGCACCGCTGGGTCGGGTTCGCCGGTGTGCGGCTGCACGCGGGCCACCTCGTCACGCCGGCGCTGCTCGGGTGGCTCGCGGACGAACGGCGGCGTGGCCGCGCGCCCGGCCTGCTGGTGGCGAGCGCGCTGCTGGCTCTGCAAGGCCTGCACTGGCTGCAGCCGGATGCGGGGCAGGCGAGCGCCGTCGCGCTGGCGGCGATCGTCATGGCGGTCGCGACGCCGACCCGGGTGGCAGCCTGGGTCGCGGCGATCCTGTCGCTCGCGCTCGCCGCGGCGACCTGGTGGCGGCCGGACCCGCTGCAGCCGACACCGTTCGTCGAAGACATCCTGGCGCGCGCGTTCGCGCAGCACCTGGGGCTCGGCGTCGCGGCGCTGGCGTCGCTGCTCGGCGCTCTGTTGGCGTTCGCGGCGCCCTGGTCGTACTGCGGTGCCGCGTCGCCGCTCGCTCGCCACACGCTGGCCGCCTACTTCGCGGCGGTGGTCGGTATCACGGCCATCGGGGCGTTCCCGGTGCCGCTGCTGGGGTTCGGCGCGGCACCGGTCCTCGGCCTGTTCGCCGGGCTCTCGATCGTGGTCCGGTCGGATCGGACGGCAGGCGAAGGGAGCGTCAACCCGAACCCACCCTCGCGCCGATAGCCCCGATGTGATGGGCCTTTCGCCGACCGTCCTCCTGCTCGCCGCGGCCTTGCCGCAGACACCTTCGCCCCAGGGCCGCGACACCGCGACCGCTGCGCCTGCCGCAGCCGCCGCTGCGCCCGCGCTGCCCAAGCTGCCGACGACCCTGCACCCCGAAGTGGTGCTCGCCGACGCCGACGATCCGGTGCCGCTCGCGCAGTTCGGGCTCGGCGACGGCGGGCTCGACGCGGCGCGCAAACCGGGGCTGCTCGCGTGGACCGACGACGGCGACTGCGTCACCCCGGGCGGCATCCGCGTCGCGTGTCGATCGGTCGGCGTCAAACTGACCTTCCCGTCGGGTCGCGAACTGCTGGTCGCGGCCGACGGCTTCGTGCACCTGCGCAGCGACGAGCGCTGTGGGCCGTTCGACGACGGGCTCGAGCTGCGGCTCGGCGATGGCACCTGCGTGCGGATCCGGCTGTCGCAGCCGACGCGGGAACGACTGCGCGACGTCACGGTGGTGACCGCCGAGCGCTCGCTGCAACCGTGGCAGCGCGGGGTCGCGGTGCGCGAGCTGGGTCGTGACGGCTTCTGGGCCGGGATCCGCGTCGCCTGCTGCGGCGACGGCGGCGACCTCTACCGCGCGATCGCAATGGGGCCGCTGATCGTGCTCGATCGCATCCTGGTCGAGGCGAAGCGCGAGGCCCAGGCGCCCACCGAACGGCTGGTCGTGCTGACCGCGCCGCTGGTGCAGTCGATGGCGACGATGAGCCGCCAGCACCGGGAGCCCGATGCGCAGGTGCGGCACGCGGTCGGCGCGGTCGCGGCGCTCGTCGACCATCGCGAACAGCTCTTCCCCGCCGGTGCGTCGCTGCGGCGCGTCGAGCAGAACGCGCTGCGCTGGGACCTGCGCGGCGGCTACGAACTCGAACTGGCGCTCGACGGCCCGCTGGCGCCGCGGCTCGCGCTGTTTGCCGGCGATGCGCCACGCCCGATGATCGAGTGGACGCTCGGCTCGGCTGGTGCCGCCTACCTCGCCAATCCGCGCGACGACCAGATCGCGAAGCGCTGGCACGGCAACGGCACGCGGTTGCCGCGGGTCGCGGTCGAGCTGCAGGCGCGCGCCGAGCTGTTCGAGATGCCCTACGCGATGCGGGTGATCGACCGGCTCAAGGCGCGCACGGAGCGCCGTCGTTCGTAGCGGCCCCGCGTCCGCAGCCTCACTGCGTGCGTGCGCTGAGCACGACCTGGTTCTTCGCCCAGTTGCCGCTGCGGTCGCGCGCCATGATGCAGAACCAGTAGTCGGTGTTGCGCGAGAACTCCGTCGAGCCCGCCTCGAACGGGTAGGTGGCCGGCCCCGGTCCGGCGGCGTAGCTGGTCGAGACGCGCGCGGGGTACAGCTCCTGACGCGTGCCGCGCGTCGGAAAGCCGTTGCCGCCGAAGACCAGCGGCCGGGTGTCGTAGAACACGTAGTAGGTGACCGGGTCCTGGTCGAGGGCGACGTCCCAGCGGATCGTCACCGAACCCGGGCCCACCTCGAGCTGTTGGATGCCGACCCGCGCGACCGGCGCCTGCGGCGGCGCGTAGCTGCCGTAGGCGTTGTAGGTGCTCGACCACTGCGGCGGCGTGGTGTCCGCGGTCGTCATGTGATCGCGGGCGAACGAGTTGACGAGCTCGCCGTCGGCGGACGTCAGGTAGTGGCGGAAGCCGACGCGTTCGGCGGCGCGGACGTCCTCGATCAGGGTGTCGAAGCCGGCCTGCGACTGGCCGACCAGCGTCAGCGGGTCGATGCCGGGCCCGGCCGCGTAGCCGAGCGAGAGCACCTGGAACGTGAAGCGCTGCGCCTC
This sequence comes from uncultured candidatus Brocadiaceae bacterium, assembly GCA_964392555.1. Taxonomy (GTDB): domain Bacteria; phylum Planctomycetota; class UBA1135; order UBA1135; family UBA2386; genus CAYMRG01. Next base: position 2,909 of record CAYMRG010000345.1, on the reverse strand, counting down.
GGCCTGCAGCTTCGGCGCCATGTTGTACTCGTTGTCGGCGAACACGTACGGGTCGTATTCGTGCGACGTCTCGCGATCGAGGCGGAAGCTCTCGATGCCGAGGAAGTCGATCAGCGGGCCGGTCGTGACGGCGTAGTGCGGCTGCTGCGGATCGAAGAAGAACATGCCGCGGTTCTGCATCAGGACGGCCTCGGGGTAGAGGCGGCGGATCTCGCCGCACAGCGCCGTCACGCCCGGAGCCGTCCATTCGAACGTCGCGTGGTCCGGATCGCCCTGCCCGGTGAACGCGTTCGGCGCGCAGGTGTCGACGTTGTCCAGGTAGAGCCCGTCGAAGCCGAGGCCTTCGCCGTACTCGGTCGAGAGGTTCTCGCGGATGCCGGCGAAGCCGTCGTCGGCGATGCGCGCGTCGGTCAGCGTCGCGACCCAGGCGGGGTGGCCGATGTTGGTGTAGCAGGCGCCCGTGACGGCGTTGCGGTCCGGGTGGCCGTCACCGACGCCGTGGGCTTCCACGTCGTTGTCGTCGAGGTAGAACGAGGCGAAGCCGCCGCTGGCCGAGGGCAGGCCGCCGAGGTCGACGCCCGCCAGGGACTGGCCGTCGGCACCCGGGCCGCGGGGGTCGACGCGCGGGCCGAGACCGTCGCCGGTGAAGCGCGGATCGGCGAGCAGCTGGCTGTCGTCGAGGTCGATCGTGCGTTCGTCTTCGCCGACGTCGAGGTAGCCGAGCACGATCACGTCGTCGCGTGGGTCGAGCGGGTCGATACCCTTCTGGATCGCGCGGATCGCCTCGCGCGTCACCGACGCCTGGCTGCCGTAGAAGACGACGAGCTCGTGGGTCTTGGCGAAGGCGATGTCGCTCGTCGTGATCGGGCCGCTGTGGATCATGTAGCTGCGGACGCGCTTCGCAGCGGGCAGCAGGTTGGCGATGCGGTTGAGCTTCTGCTCCTGGATGTCGACGAGGCCGCCTTCGCCGACCGCCGTGATGCGGATCCAGGTGTCGCCGCTGATGCGGAACCCGAGGTCCTTCAGGCTGTCCCAGGTGAAGACATAGTGCACGCCTTCGGGGCTGGTCGGCAGGCCGACCGTGACCGGATCCTCGGCGAGGGAGGCCGGCAGCCAGGTCTGCTGGTCGTTGGACACATCGATCTGCACCGACGTCGGCTGCGAGTCCTCGGAGCTGAGCGTGACGCCGACTTCGATGTCACCGGCGGGTGCGTCGGGGACCTCGATCTGGCGGATGCGCGGCTGGCTGCCGCCGCCGTGGCAGGCGGCGAGGGCAGCGGCGACGGCGGCGAGGCCGAGCAATCGCCGCGCGGGGTGGACAACGGGCATTCCCCTAGATCGTCGGTTTTCGCGGCGCACTGGGGCGCGCTGCTGCGCGGTGTCGCGAATCGGGACCGCGGCCTCGGGATGACCGTCAGCCGGCGCGGGCCAGCAGTTCGCTCGCGATCGCGACCAGCAGGTCGACGCCGGCGCGCAGGTCGTCACCGGTGATGTGCTCGTCGGCCGTGTGCGCGACGAGGATGCTCCCCGGGCCGCACAGCACGACCGGGCCGTTGCCGACGAACAGGCGCAGGCGCGGCGCGTCGCTGCCGAACGTCACGATCGCCTCGGGGAAGCCGGGCAGGCGCGTGAAGTGGTCGGGTGGCGACGCCGAGACCTCCTCGACGAGCGCGTCGTTCGGCGCGAGCGCGCGTGCGGTGGCCGCGAATGTCGAATCGGGCAGCGTGCGGACGAACAGCATCGCCTCGGCGGCGGCGGGGATGACGTTGGGGGCGTTGCCGCCGCGCAGCAGGCCGAGGTTCCAGATCTCGTCGCCGAGGTCCGCGTCGCGGCGCGGCGGCAGCTCGCGCAGGCGCTGCAGCCAGTCGATCAGCGGCCAGATCGCCGAACGGCCGAGTTCGGGCGTGCCCGAATGCGCCGCGACGCCGCGCGTCATCAGGCGCAGCTGCTGCGAGCCGCGCTGGCCGGTGGCGAGGCGATTCTCGGTCGGTTCGCCGTTGATCGCGGCGATGCACGAACGCAGCTGCGGCGCGAAGCGCGCGGCCGCGGTCGCGCCGATGCTGTCGGTTTCCTCGCCGACGAGGCCCAGCCAGGCGAAGCCGTCGTGGCCGCGCGCGCGCAGCGCCGCGATCGCCGCGAGCTGCGCCGTGATCTGGCCCTTCGCGTCGCACGCGCCGCGGCCGCGCAGCACGCCGTCGGCGAGCGTCGGCGCGATGTAGGGCGGGACGGTGTCGAGGTGCGTCGAGAACAGCAGCCGCGGCGTGCCCCAGGTCGCGAGCACGTTGTGGCGGCCGTTCTCGACCTCCTGTAGCGTCACCTCGGCGCCGGCGGCGGCGAGCAGCTCGCGCAGCGCCGGCAGGCCGGCGTTCTCGCGGCCGGTGGTCGTGTCGGCGCGACAGAGCAGTTCGGTCGTGGCGAGCAGGGCGCTGGCGTCGGCGGGCGGGAGCATGGCAGGTGCGAGTATTGCGGTGCCGCCGGCGATTGCGCCGCGGAAATGTCGGTCAGCGCTTCGGTCGCGGGGCGCGCGGGCGATCGAGCACGATCACGAGGTGCGGGTCGCGCCGGTCCGGCGCACGGACGCGCTTGGTGAAGGTCGGGACCGCCGCTTCGGCGACCTCGAAGGTCGTGCTGGCGGCCGCGACGGTGATCGCGCCGACCAGTTCGCTCGGCAGGCCCGAACGTCGGCAGACGTGGGCGAGGACGCGGCGCGGGTCGGCGCCGTCGCGTTCGCCCCAGTTGATGCGGAAGCGGACGAAGCCGCGCTGCGGCGTCGGTGCGTCGTCGGCGGCGTCGCGCTGCCACGAGGCCGGCTGGCCCGGCCTGCCGCACTGGGTCGGCGCGAGCCGCTTGGGCTGCTTCGCCACAGGCCGCGCGGCCGGGGTCGTTGCCGCCTCGGGCGCAGGCTCTGG
>CAYMRG010000344.1:1382-6097 GCA_964392555.1 uncultured candidatus Brocadiaceae bacterium | reverse complement strand
ATGGTCTGCGAGCTCGGCATGAGCCCGAAGGTCGGCCCCATCAAGGACACGGCGGACGAGGAGAATCCGTTCCTCGGCACCGAGTTCCGGCTCGCCGGCAGCGTGTCCGAACGCACGCTGCAGCTGATCGACGAAGAGGTCCGCGCGCTGATCGACGGCCAGTACCAGGCGGCGACCCGTCTGCTGCAGGAACAGCGCAATGGCCTCGACGCGGTCGCGCAGGCGCTGCTGCGGCACGAGACGCTGACCGGCGACGAGGTCGCGGCGATCCTGCGCGGCGACGACGTCGACGAATTTCGCAAGGCTCAGCAGCGGCAGCAGCAGGCCGCCGAACGCAAGCGCAGCGAAGCCAGCCAGCTGCCGTTGCCCGCCCCGGGAGCCGAGCAGAAGCCGGACGTCGGCCTGTCCGGCGCCTGATCCCGCGCGGCGCCCGCCGCGGCCACTCGACCCACGACCGACCGAACCGCGCTCTCCATCGCATGCCCGCCGCCGCGGCCCTGATCAGCATCGCCCTCGTCGACAGCCAGCTCGCCGATCCGCTCGGCCTGCTGAAGATGGTCGTCGAGGTGCTGGTGTTCGCGGTGCTGATCTACGCGGCGCTGCGCTTCCTCAGCGAGACGCGCGGGTCCGGCGTGCTGCGCGGGCTTGGCCTGCTGCTGGTGGTCGGGCTGACGGTCTTCTTCCTCCTGATCCAGTTCTTCCATCTCGACCGCCTCGCCTGGCTGTTCAACGCGATCGCGCAATCGGTCGTGATCGGTCTGATCGTCGTCTTCCACCCGGAGATCCGCCGCGCGATCGTGCACCTCGGCGACGCGACGTTGTTCCACCGCTTCTTCCGCCCCGACACCCGCATCGTCCCGCGCCTGCTGCGCGCCGTCGCGCGCATGAGCAAGGAGAAGATCGGCGCGCTGATCGCGATCGAGCGCGAGGCTTCGCTGTCGGACCTGACCGAGAACGGCATCACGATCGACGCCGAGCTGAACTCGTACCTGATCGAGTCGATCTTCTTCCCGAAGAGCGCGCTGCACGACGGCGGCGTCGTGATCCGCGACGACCGCATCGTCGCCGCGTCGTGCCTGTTCCCGTTGAGCCAGAACCCCGACGTCGACAAGCGGCTCGGCACCCGGCACCGCGCGGCGCTCGGCCTGTCCGAGGAGACCGACGCCCTGATCGTCGTCGTCAGCGAGGAGACCGGCAAGATCTCGACCGCGAGCAACGGCAAGCTGCGGCACGACATGACCCTCGAGGAACTCGAGAAGGCACTCGAGGAGATGCTCGGCATCAAGCAGGCCGCGTGATGAAGGAGAACCGTCGTGTGCGCGGTCTGTTCGCCGCCCTGGTCGCCGATCCGGGCCGCAAGCTGCTGGCGCTGGTGCTGGCCGTCATGCTGTGGTTCTTCATCAACAGCCAGATCACGCGCGAGGTCCTGAAGCCGTTGTCGCTGCTCACCGTCGGCACGCAGCAGGCGGTCGGTTCCGGGCTCAACCAGCTGGCCGTGGTGCTGCCGACCGACAAGGTCATCGGCGTGCGGTTCCTCGACGGCGATCGGCCGATCGACACGGTGACCGTCCACCTGAGCGGGCCGCGCTACCTCGTCGACACGCTCAACGACGAAGCCCTGAGCCTCGTCATCACCCGGTTCGCCAGCATCGACTGGACCTCGCGCACCAGCGTCGAGTTCCAGGCGTCGGACATCCTGCGCGGTTCGCGAGCCCTGCAGGACGTCGGTCTCGAGCTCGAGCCGAGCCGCGTCCGGCTCGAGGTGGAGCGCATCGACGAGCTGCCCATTCCCTTGAGCCTCGACGTGGTCGACCTGGTCGGCGACCAGTTCGCCGGACGGTTGCGCAAGGACACGGCCGAGTTCTCGCCGCCGAGCGCGCGCGTGCTCGGCCCGGCGAGCAGCATCAAGCAGTTCCGCGAGCAGCCGCAGCGCTTCAAGGCGCAGCTGAAGGGCGCGCCGAACGAGCGCCAGGTCACCGCCATCGTCGAACTGGTCGCGCCGGCGAACCTCGGCCTGCGGCTCGCCGAGACGCCGTCGCTGTCGATCAAGGTGCGGCCGGAGATGCGGGTGTTCCAGCTCGACGTGCCGCTGCGCATCGACGACCAGGCGCTGCCGCGCGACCTCTGGGGGCGCTACGAGATCGCCGACGGGCAGCTGACGCGGCCGGTCCGCGTCCGTGCCGGCGGCGGGCTGCTGGCCGAGCTGGTCAACGTCAGCGACGACTCGGACAAGAACCGGCTCAAGGAATGGGTGCGGGCCCACATGCGGCTGCTGGTCTGGCTGCCGCCGTTGGAGCCGGGCGCCGCCCCGCCGAACGAGCCGGTGATCGAAGCCAAGTTGGTCTTGCGCGGGCCGGTGCAGGCCCGCGTCGACGCCGACGAATACGAGCTCGACGAGCTGGTCTCGGTCGTGCTGCGCCGCAAGCCATGAACGACATCGTTCCTCCGAAGTTCGGCACCGACGGTCTGCGCAGCCGCGCCGGCGATCCGCCGATGGATCCCGAGACCCTGCGGCGCGTCGGCAGCGCGCTCGGCGTGCTGCTGCAGCGCACCGGCGGCGAACAGAAGCGCGTGCTGGTCGGCAACGACGGGCGCGAATCGGCGCCGTGGATCCTCGAAGCGCTGGCCCAGGGCCTGGCGGCGGCCGAGGTGACGATCGGCGATCTCGGCCTGTGCACCACGCCCGCGCTGGCGCTGTTGACGCGTTCGCAGCAGGTCGACGCCGGCATCATGATCAGCGCGTCGCACAACCCGGCGCACGACAACGGCGTCAAGATCTTCGCCGCCGACGGCAGCAAGCTGCGCGACGAGGACGAGGCCGAGATCGCCGAACTGGCGGTGCGACTGCGGCCGGCGGAGGCGCGCACGCCGCGGATCCGCGACCGCAGCGACTGGCTGCGGCACTACGAGGATGCGCTCGCCGCACGGTTCCCGGCGCTCGACCTCGGCGGGCGCAAGGTCTGCGTCGACGCGGCGAACGGCGGCGGCTCGCAGCTCGCGCCGCGGCTGTTGCGGGCGTTCGGCGCCGAGGTCGTCGAGGTCGCCTGCGAACCCGACGGCTTCAACATCAACGACGGCGTCGGCGCCCTGCATCCCGAGCATCTGGCGAAGGCGGTGGTCGAACACGGCGCGTGCCTCGGCGTCTGCCTCGACGGCGACGGCGACCGCGGCATCTTCGTCGACGAGCGCGGCCAGGTCCGCGACGGCGACGACGTCCTGAGCCTGTTCGGTCGCGCGCTGCACGCGCGCGGCGGGCTGCCCGGCGACGTCGTCGTCGCGACCGTGATGAGCAACCTCGGGCTGCACAAGGCGCTGCGCGAAGTCGGCGTGCGCGTCGAGGTCACGCCGGTCGGCGACCGCAGCGTCGTCCAGGCGATGCGCGCGCTCGGCGCGGCGGTCGGCGGCGAGCAATCGGGCCACATCCTGTTCGCCGACCACGACCTGATCGGCGACGGTCTCTACACGGCGCTGCGGCTGCTCGAGCAGCCGACGCCCGCGGGCTTCGCCGCGGCGTTCTCCGGCTTCCACCGCTTCCCGCAGCGGCTGATCAACGTGCCGGTGCGCCACAAGCCCAAGCTCGACAGCGTGCCGGCGATCGCCGCGCGCGTCGCCGCGATCGAACGCGAACTCGGCGCCGACGGCCGGCTGCTGCTGCGCTACTCCGGCACCGAACCGAAGTGCCGGGTGATGATCGAGGCGGCGGACGCGGCGCAGACGGACCGGCTGTGCCGCGACCTCGCCGACCTCGTCGCCAGGGAGCTCGGGTGAGCGACGTGCCGGCCCTGGCGATCAGCGCCAGCAACCCGTGCGGCGACGCCGCGGTCTCGGCCGCGCTGCGCTGGCCGGATGGGCGCGTGGTCGCGGCCGTCGCGCCGGCGGGTGCGCGCAGCGACCTGGTCGCGACGATCGCGGGTCTGTGCCGGGAGCACGGCGTACGGCCGCCGGACCTGCGTGAGCTGCGGCTCGACCTCGGCCCAGGCAGCTACACGGGGCTGCGCGTCGCCGTGACCTTCGCGCGGTTCCTGATGCAGTACGGCAACCTGGCGGTGCTGGCGACCGACAGCCTCGCGCTGCTGGCGACGGCGGCCGTTGGCCAGCGCGGCGGGCGCCTGCGGCCGCTGCTCGACGCACGCCGCGAACGGTTCCACCTCGGCTGCCTCCTGTCGGCTGACGGCGGCCGGTTGCGCCAGGTGGACGAGCCGCGCGCGGTTGCCTGGAGCGAGGTGCTCGCTTCGCTGCAGCCTGGCGACCTGGTCGTCACGCCACCGACGGTGGCCGCGAGCCGAGGGGAGGCGCTGCGCGCACGCGGCGCGGTGGTGGTGGTCGCCACCGGGGTGACCGCCCGCGACCTGTTCCGGCCCGAATTGGACCTGCGCCCGCACACCGCCGCCGAACTCGAGCCGCGCTACCTGATGGCCAGCTACGCCGAGTGAGGCGTCTCACTTCGGCGCGTCGACGGGTTCGAAGCCGAGGGTGACCTGCATGGCCGTATCCGCCCGCGGGCTGGTGACGACCTGGGCACGCGACGCGGCGATCTGCAGCGCGACCATCGAGTTCGGCCACAAGGAGCCGATGAGGGCATCGCCGGAGCCATCGGCGACGATCGTGGTCGAATCGCCGAATGGAAAGGTGATCCGCGCGCCGGGGAACGGAGCGCCGTGCTGGTCGCGGCAGTGGATGCGCAGGGTCGCGACCTGCTCCAGCTGGAACGTGTG
>CAYMRG010000344.1:0-1282 GCA_964392555.1 uncultured candidatus Brocadiaceae bacterium | reverse complement strand
GCGACGCGACCGCCACGCGCTCCGTCCTGCCCGGTTCGAACCGCGCCACCAGCCAGCCGTTCGTCGCCGGCTTCGCGGCCGCGTCACCGGCCTGCTCGGTCGCCACCGCGCATTCGCCGTGCACGATGCGCAGCACGTAGTCCTCGCCCGCCGCGACCGGTGCGGGCAGCGAGAAGTGGCCCGTGCCGTCGGCCTGGACGACGACCCGGTAGTCACCTCGCGCGTCGCCGAGGGGCTTCACGGCGAGCCAGGCATTCGCGGCACCGGGGCCGGCCAGGTAGCCGGTCAATTGCGCTTCGCCTGCGTCGACGATCCGGAAGTCGCGCTGCCGCGAACCGGTCTGCTCGGGGATCAGGTAGCCGCGCGGTGCGACCGCGACGCCGTCGAGGCGGCAGCTCATCGCGTCGGCCGCGCACCAGCCGGCGCAGGTCCAGCGGTCGTCGACGCGGCGCGGCGCGCGCAGCGCGGGCGGCAGCGGCAACGGCATGCCGTTGTGCCAGGCACGCACCAGCAGGCGGGCCTCGGTCCGTTCGGCGGCGCCTTCCCCGACCAGGTCGAACGTGCGTTCGATCACCGCCTCGCGCAGGACCACGCACGTGATCGGCGCCGCGTCGCAGCCATCGAGTTCGCCGGCGAACGCGTCGTAGCCCGGCGCCCAGGCGCGCACGAGATCGCGACCGAACGGAACGTGCTGCAGCACGAAGCGCCCCTGGTCATCGGCCTGCGCGACGCAGCTCGCGACGGCGATCGGATCGGCGGCATCCGGCGCCGCCATGACCCAGGCGCCGCCGACCCGGGCCCCGGCGTCGTCGACGACCACGCCCGAAACGGCCCGGGCCGGCATCGTGCGCAGGATCGCGTACTGCCGCTCGAGGCCCAGCAGGTCGAGCCAGGCGCCGCCGATCGCGCCGGTCGCGAGCGCGCGGACGACCACGGTGTCGGCCGGCAGCTTGCCGAACACGAACCGACCCTCGGCGTCGCACGGCGTGCGCGCGATCACCTCTCCGGCGATCTCGGCGGTGACCATCGCGCCGACGACCGGGCGCTCGAGCGGGTCGATCACACGCCCCTCGAGCCGACAGGTTGGCCGTTGCGCGGCCAGGGTGGCCGTGAACAGGCTCGTCGCCAGCGCCAACCAGGTTCCCGATGCGGTGGCTCGCATCGCAGGATTCTAGCCCGCAAGTCTCACCCTGTGCCGCGGCCCGAGTGCGTCGCGTTCGCCGCCCAGCGGCGTCGGGCGACCCGAAGCGTGCTCGGCGGGGCGAAGGCCCCGCCTCCGCGC
>CAYMRG010000343.1:0-6099 GCA_964392555.1 uncultured candidatus Brocadiaceae bacterium | reverse complement strand
CGTGGCGAGCGGATTCGCCGTTGGCGAGCGGGAGTAGTAGTCGCCCCCTGGAGACAACAGCGCGCCTGCGGCCCCTTCTGGCGGCGCGCAGCGCCGCGCAACCTTCGGTTGCGGCCGCTGGACACGCTGAGACTATTTCCGTCCCGATCAGGGAGGACGTGTGACGTCGCGCGACCACCTCACCCTTACGCGACCGAGACCTCCTGCATCCCTGGTCCGCCGTGAAACGTCAGATCGTCAGCGCAGTCCATTCCCAGCCGCCCGGCTTGCCTGCAGAACACGAGCTGCGTGCCAGGTTCCAGCAATGCACAACGGCAATCGAACTGCACGCACTACGCCAGTCGGTCGCTGCCTGGGTCACCGTCGCAGGCACGCAGGGCGCACCGTTCGACATGCTGGCACGGCTGGCCGCCTTCCGACTGGAGGTAGAACGAGCCCTCGGTGGGTTGCTCGAGCGAATCGTCGCGCGCGGCGGCGCGCGCATCCGTGGGGAGAGCCATCGCGGCCTGCGCCCCGGTGGCCTGCCGGCAGGCATCAGCAAGCAGCAAGCGGCGAGATTCCGGCAGGTCGCTGCCGTCAGCGAGCAGCAGTTCCGCGACTTCCTCGCCGCAGCCCACGCCCGAGGGCAAGTGCCCGCCGCGAGCGCCCTGCGGCGGCTCGTCGCCCCGAGGCGACGTGCCGTGGCACCACGTCATTGTGGCTCGGGGCGAGCGGAACTGCCCGCTCAGGTCTTGGCAGCGATCGAGCGGATCATGGTTCCGGATGTGATCGTCGGCGACTGCCCGCTCGGCGCACGACACCGCGTACCAGCCGGCGACGGATTGGCGCTCGCGAAGCTCGCCGGCGACGTCCTGGTCACCCAGTGCCCCGATCCGGCGCAATGGCTGCCGCGGCTGCGCCGCCTTCGCGACGAAGCGATCGTCCATAGGGTCATCGTCGTGCTGCCGGCCGAGGTATGGAGCCTGTGGTTCCGCCAGCTCGCCGACCCGCTCTGGACCTGCTGCTTCCTCACGGATATCCGCGGGCCCCGCTCGACCGGCGTCCTGCTCGCTCACCTCGGCGCGCGGTCCGAGGCGTTCCGCGCCGCGGTCGGAGGCATGGGGGTGACGATCTGAAGCCGGCTTCAGAGCTGGAGACCCGCCGCCGCCAGCCGCTCGGTGAGCACCCCGTGTTCGGGCACGAACAGCGCATCGATCTCGCTGCCCTTGGCGGCGGCGAACGGCGTCAACGTGAGGCGCCGGCCCCACGGCAGGCGACGGCGCAGCGCCAGCGCGTAGCCGCGGTAGCCGTGCGGCTCGATCGCCGCGAGCAACGCTTCGATCGAGTGGCCGGCGCGGGCCTGGTGGGCCTCGGCGACCTCGACGAACACCAGCGGCCGGCGTTCGGCCAGCGTCCGCTGCAGCCCCTGCAGGACGGGCACCTCGAAGCCCTCGACGTCGATCTTGATCACCAGCGGTCGCTGCGGTGCGAGATCGGCGAGCAGTTCGTCGCCGACCGCGATCGGCACCTGCCACGAAGCGGTCTCCGCGGCCCCGCCCGGACCGTGGTCGGCCAGCGTGCCCCAGCCCGAGTGGCCGGCGAATTCGCGCAGCCGCGCCTCGCCGGGGGTCGCACCCAGCGCGGTGCGCAGCTGCCGCACGTCGTGCAGGCCATTGGCGGCCAACGTCGCGGCGAACCGGCGGTGCAGTTCGGGATTGGGCTCACAGGCGCGGACCTCACCTTGCTCGCCGACCAGTCGCCGCGCCAGCAAGGACAGCATGCCGAGGTTGGCACCGACGTCGACGAAGCAATCGCCGGGGCGCAGCACCGTGCGCAAAGCCATCTGGATCGGCAGGTCGTGGTAGCGACCGAGGCACCAAGAGAGGCGTTCCGACCAATTGGCGAGATCCATCTCGACCGCGTAGCCGTGCAGCTTGCCGCGCATCGATGCCCGCCCGGCATCGCGCCAGCGCGACGGATCGTTGCCGCCGGCGAGCGCATACAAGCGCCCCCAACCTGGCCCCTCGCACCGCAGGTAGGAGACGACCAGGCGCCACCACCACGGCAATCTGGCGGCCGGACGGACGACCGCCACGTCGTGGCTCGTCATGTCGACGCCCTGAGGGACCCCCAGCACGGGACCATGCATGGAGAAGGATACCCCGTGACCGCCGACAATTCGCCTGGCAGTTGGCGAACGTTCCGCGCCCGGATGGGTCGTTGCGTCCGAACCGTGGCATCGCACAATCCGCGCATGTCCGTCGCCCCCTTGGCTGCCGAAGCGTCACCCTGGCTGGCCCTGCTCGGCCGCAGTCACCCGCTCCTGCTGCACCTGCCGATCGGCATCCTGCCGGCGGTCGCTCTGCTCGAGTTCGGTGCGCTGGCGTTGCGCCGCCCCTCGCCGCGGGGTGCGATCGTGGCGCTGGCCTGGCTCGGCGGGTTGACGGCCGCGCTGGCGGCGACGTCGGGCTACGTGCTCGCCGGCAGCGGCGAGTACGGTGAGACCGACGGCACGCTGACGCAGCACAAGGTGCTCGGCATCGTGTTCGCGTCGCTCGCCCTGCTCGCGGCGCTGTTCGCCGGCGCCCAGAACCGGCGCCCGCTGCGGATCCTGTTGCTCGCCTCGCTCGGCGTGCTGGTGCCGGCCGGACACCTCGGCGCAACCATCACCCACGGGCCCGACTTCCTGTGGCGACCGTTCCCGGAACCAGCCGCCGGACCGAAGCCGGTGGACCCCTCGCCCCCCTCGGACACGGCACCGATCTCGCCACCAGCGATCTCGCCACCAGCGGGCCATGCGGAAACGCCGTCGGACGCCTCACCGGCGCCGACACCTGCCATCGGTCCGACCTACGCGGCGGACATCGCACCGTGGCTCGAGCGCACGTGCAGCAAGTGCCACAATCCGACCAAGCACAAGGGCGACCTCGTGCTGACCACCGTCGAGGGCATCCGCAAGGGCGGCAAAGGTGGCGCCGTGCTGGTGCCGGGCAAGCCCGCCGACAGCCCGTTGCTGCAGAACTGCCTGCTGCCGCTCGACGACGACGACCACATGCCGCCGTCGGACCGACCGCAACCGACCGCGGCCGAACTCGAGCTGCTGCGGGCGTGGATCGCGGCCGGCGCGGCGATGTGACGGCGCCCGGCGGGCTCGCTCCGCACCGCGCCGGTCACTGCAGGCGGAAGTCGCGATCGTTCGCGCGTTTGGTCTCGATGCGCAGGATCTCCAGCGCCGTGGTCTGGCGCTGGTTGCCATCGACGTAGATCCGCCGGAACGGCAGCCGCACGCCGCCGACCTCGCGCCAGTCCTCGAGCAGCACGCGCCGCGTCTGCAGGCTGCTGGCGAACCGGTGCGTGAACTCGCGCAGTTGGCCGGTGCCGGCCTCGTAGACCAGCTCGAAGCGGTCGCGCGGCTTGCTGTCGAGCTGCGGCCCGATGCCCTCGCTGCCGTCGGCGGCCCGCCGTTCGACGACGACGCGCTGCAGCAGTTCGCCGCCGCGATCGATCGCGTCCTTGCCGACCACCGCGTAGCCGACGCCGTCGGCGAGGCACCACGGCAGCCGCAGCTGCAGCCCGAACAGCATCAGCTCCTGCTCGGCCGCCTCGGCCAAGGTCGGCCAGGGCATGCCCTGACGTTGTGCGAACACCGACGCGCCGGAACGGCCGTAGACGCGGCCGTCCTGGTATTCGATGCGGTCGCGCTCGGCGAACGCGCAGTCGGCGGTGTGCGTCAGCTCGCGGACCCCGATCACCTCGCCCTGGGCGCCGTAGATCGTGAGGCGCCACCAGACGACGACGCCACCCAGCGCGCGGAACGCCGCCGGCGAACGCTGCGCCTGGAACAGCTCGAGCAGCGGCGAGCCGAGCGCCATGCCCGAGGCCAGCCCCGGCGTCGGCGCAGGTTCGCGCTCGGTGGCGGATGCGTTGGCGTTGGCGGCCGCCGGCTCGGCGCCGGTGCGGCCGGTGTCGCGGACGACGCGCACCTCGGGGCCGGGGGCCGGGTCGGCGGTGTGCACCGGCTCGGCGACGATCGGCCAGCCGCTGCTGTCGTACTGCACGCCACGGCTCGGCGGCGTGGCGGGCTTGCCGGCCGGACGGGCCGGTTCCTGGGCGACCAGGGCGGTCGCGAGCATGGCCACGGCGAAGGCGCGCTGCATAGGCCGATGCCATCGGCATTCCGGGCCCGCGGCGTTGAGCGCTTCGGCGGTTGCGGCGATGCTGGCGCCGTGAGCCGCCGCCCCCCGGGTCCCCCGTCCCTCCGTGCCGCCGGCGGCCTGCTGGCCGCCAGCCTGGCCGCGGCGTGCGCGGGTGTCCCGACGGCGCCCGCGCGCGCGACGGTCGCCGTGCCCGCTGCGCCGGTCGCCGTCGTCGCGGCGCTCCCCCCCGGCACCTGGCTGCTGCCCCAGCTCGCGGCCGACGTGCCCGACGACCCACGCTGGCGGGCGGCCGCGGTCTGGTGGCGCGAGGCGCTGCGGCAGAGCGTCGCGTTCGCGGTCCACGACGCGGCGCAACCGACCCCCGAACGCATGGTCGTGCGCCTCGCGATCGCGACCGAGGCCCAGGCGTTGACCGCCTTCGGCGACCTGCCTGGGCGCGGCGAGGTGCCGCTCGGTGGCGATCGCTTCGTCGACGGCGACCTGGCCGCGGCGATCGATCGACTCGCCTGCACGGTGCGCGCCGCGCTCGGCGAAGCGGTCCAGCCACCGGTGCCGGTCGCCGCGTGCACCTCGCCCGAGCCGCGCGTCGTCACGGCGGTCGAGGACGGGCGCGCGCTGCTGCGCGACGGGGGCGCGAGCGCGGCCCTGCGGGCGTTCCGGCAGGCGCGCCAGGGCGACGGCGGCAGCCCGTTCGTGCTCGACGGTCTGGCCGCGGCGACGCTGCTGCTCGGCGATACCGCCGGCGCCGAGCGGATCGCCCGCGAGGCGCTCGGCTACGAGGCGCGCTTGTCGCCGACCACCCAGCATCGCCTGGCGCGCACGCTGCTGCTGGCGCGCGCCTCGGCCCAGCCGGTCGGTGCCCAGGATCGCGACCGCGAACTCGCGCTGCTGGCCCGCACGGCGGCGGCCGAGCGGCCGCACGACCCCGAGCCGCGCATCTCGGCCGCACTCGCAGCCAACTTCCTCGGCGATTTCGCCGCGGCGCGGCCGCTGCTCGAAGACCTGGCGATGCAGCTGCCCGACCAGGCGGTGCTCGCCTACCACCTCGGCTGGGCCCGCCTCGCCAGCGGCGAACCGGCGGCAGCGGTGACGGCGTTCCAGCTCGCGGCTGTGCGCCTGCCCGGACCGTGGGTCGCGGTGCCGCTGGCGATCGCGCTCGACGACGCCGGTCGCCACGACGACCTCGATCGCCACCTCGCGGCACTGCTGCGTGATGCCGAGACGGCGGAGCAACGGCACGCCGTGCTGCGCATGCAGGCCGCCCATGCGTGGCTGCACGACGACCGCCAACGCGCGGCCGAAGCGATCCTCGCCGATTGTCGCGAGGTGCTGACCGACCCGCTGTTCCAGGAACGACACGCCGGCGAGTTCGCCGAGAGCGGCGCGCTGCTGGTCCGGCTCGGTCGTGCCGCGGACCTCGAGCCGATGCTCGCCACGATCCAGGGCCAGCGCCCGGCGAGCGCGATCGCCGACGTCTGCGCGTTCCTCGGCGGCATGTGCGACGTGGCGCGGACCGGCGCGCCGGCCGCCGGCGTCGTCGCGCGCCTCGGCCGCGAAGGTGGCTCGGCGTGGAGCGAACTGCTGGTCGCCTACGGCCATGAAGTGCGCGGCGAGGTCGCCGACATGCAGGCGGCGCTGGCGCGCGCGGCGCGACTCGACGATTCGCCCATGACCAAGGCGCTGCTCGCCAACGGGCTCGCGGCGATCGGGCGGACTAGCGAAGCCGAGACGTTGCGCGCGACGCTGCGCCGCGAATTGACCGCCGTGCACCTGCGCCGGCCTGCCACGCACCCGTTGCTCGCCCCCGAACTCGCGTTCGCCTACCTCGGCCGCTGATCTACTACTCCCGCGTTTCCTCGCGCGGCGGCGGATTCGCCGTTGGCGAGCGGGAGTAGTAGTCGCCCCTGAAGACTCCAGCGCGCCTGCGGCCTCTTCTGCCGGCGCGCAGCGCCGCGCAACCTTT
>CAYMRG010000342.1:405-6124 GCA_964392555.1 uncultured candidatus Brocadiaceae bacterium | reverse complement strand
TGCTCGAGGCACTGCGCTGCGGTTATCCGTGGGCCAGCGACCGGATGCACGCGTTCGTCCTGCAGGGCATGGCCGACAACGCCGCCGACTTCGCCGCGGCGGGCGTGCGCTACTGGCCCTACGTCGAGCCCGAGGCCGGCGCCGGCAAGGGCCTGCTCGCCGCGCTCGCTGCGAAGGCGTGCGCGGTCGTCACCGACGACTACCCGTGCTTCTTCCTGCCGCGCATGCTCGCCGCCGCGGCCACGCAGGTGCCGGTGCGCCTCGAGGCCGTCGACGGCAACGGCCTGCTGCCGCTGCGCGTCGGCGACAAGGTGTTCGGCCGCGCGTTCGACTTCCGCCGCTTCCTGCAGCGCGCGCTGCCGGCGCACCTCGGCGAGTTCCCGGTCGGCGACCCGGTCGCGCGCGTCACCGCGCCGCTCGCCGAACCGCCGCGCGGCTTCGCGAAGCGCTGGCCGGCTGCGAGCGAGGCGCTGCTCGCCGCCGCCCCGGCCGCGCTCGCGGCGCTGCCGATCGACCACGACGTCGGCATCGCGCCGCTGCGCGGCGGCGCGGTCGCGGCGGGTGCGCGCCTGCGCACGTTCCTCGCGGCGCAGCTGGACTGCTACGGCGAGGAGCGCAGTCACCCCGACGCCGATTGCGCGAGCGGGTTGTCGCCGTACCTGCACTTCGGCCACCTCGGGGTGCACCAGGTGTTCGCCGGCCTCGCGAAGCGCGAGGCGTGGACGCGCGCCCGCATCAAACCGACGACCACCGGCCAGCGTGGCTGGCTCGGCATGAGCGAGACCGCCGAGTCGTTCGTCGACGAACTCGTGACGTGGCGCGAACTCGGCTGCAACTGGACGTGGCAGCGCGACGACTACGGCGAGTTCGAAGCACTGCCGGAGTGGGCGCGCAAGACGCTGCACGAACACGCGACCGATCCGCGCGAACACGTCTACTCGCGCGCGGAGTTCGCCGCCGGCGCGACCCACGATCCGGTGTGGAACGCCGCGCAACGGCAGCTCCGCGAATCCGGCATCCTGCAGAACTACCTGCGGATGCTCTGGGGCAAGAAGGTGCTCGAATGGTCGCGCACGCCCGAGGAGGCGTTCGCGACGCTGATCGACCTCAACAACTGCTATGCGCTCGATGGCCGCGACCCCAACTCCTACACCGGCATCGCGTGGGTGTTCGGCCGATACGATCGGCCCTGGGCGCCCGAGCGCGACGTCTACGGCGCGATCCGCTACATGAGCAGTGCCAACACGCTGAAGAAGCTCCGGATGAAGGCGTACATGGCCCGCTGGGGGGCCTAGGCGGGGCCGCGGGGGCGGTGCGAGCGGGGATTGCGCGACAGGTCGCGGCGGCGATCGGCGACAGGGCCCGCACGGCGCCAGGAGCCCTTACACTGCCGCCTTCGCCACCATGCAATCTCCCCGCGCGATCGGTCTCCTGTTCCTCGTCCTGCTGGTCTGCGGCGGTGCGGCCCTATGGTTCGTCTACGGCACTCGGGATCCCGGGATCGCCCCGCCGCCCGTCGAAGCTGCGCCGCATGCGCCGAACGAACTGGCGAAGGTCGCGGTCGGCGATGGGCCGGAGTCGGCAGCACACGAGTCGGGGGCCGTCGCGACCGACGCGACTGCGGACGCCGCACTGCGCACGGCCGCCGCCGACGTCGCCGACGGTCCGGCGATCATCGGTCGCGCGGTCGATCGCACCGGCAAGCCGGTCGCCGATGTCGAGGTGCTGTGTGCGCCGGGCATGGGCTTCGCGCCGGACTTCGAGAACCTCGATCTCGCCGCTGCTGACCTGTTCGAGGATGGCGAGGATCCGATGGATCCGATGGCGATGACGTACCGCACCGAACGCGACCTGCGCGAACGCGTGGCGACCCGCAGCGATGCCGAGGGCCGGTTTCGCATCCGCGCCAAGGGCACCTCGCGCGTCGTCGGTCTGCGGCTGCTCGCCCGCGGCTACGAACTGCTCGACCGGACCGCGCAGCGCCCCGACCAGCAGGACGTCGATCTCGGCGACCTGACGCTGGTGCGCGGCGCGGTGGTCGCCGGTCGCGTCGTCGACGCGCGCGGCAGGCCAGTCGCCGCCGCCAGCGTCTCGGCGCTGCTCGAGATGGAGAAGAACATCCCCGCCGGGTTCGACTTCAACATGCCCGGACTCGAGGCGCTCGACGACCAGAAGCCCGGCCAGGCGGTTCGCAGCGATGCCGAGGGTCGCTTCGAGCTGGCGCACGTCACACCTGGCGACGTCGTGCTGCGTGTCCGTCACCGCGACTATCCGATGCTGCGTCACGCGGACCTGCAGGTCGCACCGGGCCAGGAACTGCGCGATGTCGTGCTGACGATGCCGCGCACCGCCGAGATCTCCGGGCGCGTCAGCGGGCTGCCAGCGGATCGCACCGGTCTGGTCGTGATGGCGGCTGCCAAGCCCGAAGCCAACGCGACGCCGGCCGCGGGCATGATGGCGATGTTCGGCGACATGTCGGACATGCTGGCCGATGCCGGCATGCTGTTCGCGGATCGTCAGACCGAACTCGCCGCGACCGGCGCCTTCACGCTGCGTGGCCTGTACGCCGAGCGCGGCTACCGCGTCTGGGTCGCGCATGCGGGCAAGGGCTTCGGTGGCAACGGGCTGTGCAGCGAACGCAAGGAGGTCGCGTCGGGCAGCATCGGCGTCGAACTGCACTTCGAGTCCGGCGCCACGGTGACGTTCCAGGTCGTCGCCGCCGACGACGGTGCGCCGATCGAGCGGCTGTGGGTGAAGAACGCGTTCTCCGGCGGCGGTGGCCTCGATTTCGCCGGCCGGATGCCCGGTGGTGTCGCCCGCGACTACCCGGCCGGCAAGGTCACGTTGACGGGCCTGCGGCCGAAGAAGGGGCAGAAGCTCGATCTCACGATCCGTGCGCTCGGCTTCGCCGAGACGGACCGCAAGGACGTCGAGCTGCCGGCGACCGGCGCGCTCGACCTCGGCACGATCCGGCTCACGGCCGTGCCGGTGCTCGCCGTCACGGTCGTCGACGCGGCAGATGGTCGGCCGATCGCTCGGGCCAAGGTCCGGCTCGGCGAACACCAGTCGGCCCGCGCGCGCATGCCGGCCTTCCTGCGCGGCCTCGGCGGCGATGGTCCGGATGCCGGCGTGACCGATCGGGATGGCCACTGCCGTCTCAACCGAGGCACCGGTGAGGCGGAGCTGACGGTCGAGACCAAGGACTACGCGCCGTTCACGGCGACGATCGCCGCCAGCGACGCGCGCACGGTCGAGCACACCGCGCGCCTGCTGGTGGGCGGCCTCGCGACCGTCACGGTCGTCGATCCCAAGGGGCAGCCGGTCGCCCAGGCGACGGTCGAGCACAGGCTGCCCGACGGCAGCGATGGGCGCGGCAAGACCGATGCCGACGGCGTCGCGCGGTTCGCGCACCTGGCGCCGGGCAAGCACGGCTTCCGCCTCGCCGAGCCAGGTGGCGCCGGCGGCCCGTTCGGGTTCGCGATGCGCATGGCCGGTCAGGGCAAGTCGGGCGACGAGCATTGGCTCGAAGCCGAAGTCGCCGATGGCGCCACGGTCCCCCTGACGCTGACGAAGGCGCCGACGGCGATCCTGCACGGCGTCGTCCGCGAGAACGGCCGGCCGCTCGCCGACGCGCGCGTCGCGTTCGTCGAAGGGCCCGGCAGCGAGGCGACCGCGCCCGACGAGATCGCCGGCCAGGTCGTCGGCGAGATGCTCGGCCAGTTCGGCGGCGGGTCGAAGCAGCAGGACAAGAGCGGCGACGACGGCAGCTACCGCCTCGCCGAGCTGCCCCCCGGCCAGCATCGTCTGCGCATCACGCACAAGCAGCGGGCGCTGCCGAGCGAGATGTCCGTCACGCTGCGCGAGGGCGACAACCTGTTCGACGTCGAGCTCGACATGACGACCCTGCGCGGCATCGTCCGCGACCCCGACGGCCAGCCCGTCGAGGGCGCGCGCGTCACGGTGCAGGTCGTCAAAGCCGACGAGGACGGCAACGATGCGATGGCCGAGGGCATCTCGCAGATGCTGCCGGGCTTCAACCCCGGCGGTGGCGGCACGATCAAGACCGACGAGACCGGCGCATTCGAGCTGCGCGGCGTTGCGCCGGGAGCGCCGCTGCGCGTCAAGGCGACCGCCAAGGGCTTCGCGCCGGCCGCCGCGACGGCGACGGTCGACGCGGGTCAGGTCAAGGAAGGTGTCGAGGTCCGCCTCGGCAAGGCCGGTCGCATCAAGATCAGCCTCGCCGACGCGCCGCCGTTCGCTGCGGTGTCGGCCAGGCTGGCCGGCGAGGACGCCAGCGACGTCGCGCCCGTCGTGCAGATGCTGCGCAAGGGCAAGGCGACACTCGACGGCCTGCGGCCGGGTTCGTGGGTCGTGAAGGTCGAAGGCCCGGGCCGCAACGGCGCCAACGAGGAGACGGCGCTCGAGAAGACCGTCACGGTCGTCGCCGGCGAGACGGCGGAGGTCGACTTCCCCTAGCCTGCTCGGTCGCCGCGGTGCCGCGGGTGATCGCTCGGTGCGTTCGGCGTTGTGCTGCGGGTTGCCGTCGTTAGAGTGCGGGCACGGGCGCCCGTAGCTCAGTTGGATAGAGCACCGCTTTCCTAAGCGCAGCGGCGGTTCGCGCATCGTTCGATGCGGCTGGCGCTTCACGACACCGCCGCGCAGCCAGGCAGGAAGCAGGCAGGTCCGGCGCGTTGTGCCGGTTGCCGAGCGTGTCCACCACTTCGCGCGGGTGGTGTAGACTCCTGGTGCTAGCTGAGTGCCGGGTTAGGGTCCGGTGCGGCGATGCCGGCCCCGCGGTGGACGTGGGGAGCCCCGAGATGCTGAACCGATTGACGTGCGCGTAACAGCTCCGCCCTTGTTCAAGGAGTTGCGCACGGCGCTGGTGCGAGGACTGCGAGTGTAGCTCTCCCCAGGGGGTGCCTGCGGCTGCCCCTGGGATGCGTGCTCGCGCATGGTCCCCGCTCTCCATGTGCGAACGGCGACGACGCCGCGCACCAAGGTTCAGCCGTGGATCAGAAAAGCAACGTGGACGAGGTTCGGCAGAAGCCAACCTCGCCGAGGAAGAAGCAGCGGAGGAAGTCGACCGAGGAACGCCGGGTCCTGTTCACCGAGGACGTGGCGAGGATGGTCGGGTGCGGCGCGGCGACCATCGAGCGCATGCGCTATGAGGGGCGCGGCCCGAAGTGGATCCGCGTCGGCAAGAAGAACATCGTCTACCGCGAGGAATCGGTGCTGGCGTGGCTCGCCGAGCAGGAGCAGGGGGGCGAACACGCATGAGCACCCACGACGAGCAGGACTTCATCGTGGACGAGAAGACGGGCAGGGTGCTGCCCCTCGCCCACAACGTGCGCGTGGCGGTGAAGAAGCTGGGCGGCATGCTGCGCTACAACGAACGGACCCGGTGGGCTGAGCTGCACGGCATCGACGGGCAGGGGCCGCCGCTCGACGACCGCGCGGTGCGTCACCTGTTCGTGGCGCTGGAGGAGCAGTTTGGCTTCTCGATGGGCATGGGGCGGCTGCGGCTGGCGTTGGAAGAGGGCGCCGACCGCAACCGCTACAACGCGCCGGGAGGCGAACGCGAATGAGCGCCCCCGAACAAGGAAGCGCCGTCGCCGCGATGGAACTGGCGCAGAGCTACCGCGCACGCGGCTGGAAGCCCATCCGCATCAACCGCGGCGAGAAGGGACCGAAGACGAAGGGCTGGCAGCAGGTCGAGTTC
>CAYMRG010000342.1:0-395 GCA_964392555.1 uncultured candidatus Brocadiaceae bacterium | reverse complement strand
CGATGTTCGAGGGGCCCGTCCAATGGAACATCGGCGTGCAGCTCGGCGCGGTCAGCGGCGGGCTCGTGGACATCGACTTCGACTGGCAGAGGGCGGCGCGCATCGGGGACCTGGTGTTCGCGTTCGCGCCGGCGTTCGGTCGCGCGGGCAATCCGGCGTCGCACCGCCTGGTGCGCGTGACGGATGGCGGCAAGGTGCCGACGAAGAAGTACGCGGTGCCCGGGCGAGAGAAGGGCAAGGGCATGGTGCTGGAGCTGCGCGGCTGCGGGATGCAGACCGTGTTCCCCGGGTCGGTGCATCCGAGTGGCGAACGCATCGCGTGGACCGCGGGGCGCCCGCCCGATGCCATCCCCGAGCTGACGTTCTCCGAGCTGCAACGGCTGGCGGACGCCACG
>CAYMRG010000341.1:0-6134 GCA_964392555.1 uncultured candidatus Brocadiaceae bacterium | reverse complement strand
TGTAACGGTAGGACAACAGGTTCTGGTCCTGTTTGTCAAGGTTCAAATCCTTGCGGGGTAACCACATGCGCGGGTCCATCGGCGAGCAGCGGTGGACCCGTTGCCTTTCCGGGAGACCGCCTGGGCACGCCTATCCCGTGGTCGCGCGCAGCAGGTAGCGGTCGGTCATGCCGGCGATGTAGTCGCAGATCGTCCGTTCGAGGCCGTCGCGGCCGATCCGGGCCCGGGCGCCTTCGGGCAGCTTGGTCGGTTCACGACGCAGCTCGGCGAACAGCCGGCGGATGCGGTCGGCGCCGTCGCGCATCACCTGCAGCACGCTCGGCGAGCGGTAGAAGCGGTCGCGCAGGAAGTCCAGCAGCTCCTGCGCCATCACCGCCATCGTCGCCGAATGCTGGGCGCGCGGCGTGCCGGCTTCGGCCAGCGACTGGTCGGTGGTCTCGACCAGGTCGTGGATCAGCAACGACGCGACGTCGCTGACGATCCGCTGTCGGTTCTTGCTGGCCGCCGACTCCTGGGCGCGCTGCCACAGACGCAGGCCGGCGGCCTCGGCCTCGGCGAACAGGCCCGCGCGCAGCCCGTCGTCGAGATCGTGGCTGAGGTAGGCGATCTTGTCGCACAGGTCGACGAGGTGGGCTTCGAACGGCACGCTGCCCTTCGGCAGCAGGTCGCCGCTCAGCGGGAAGCCGGCGGGAATGCGTCCCTTCAGCAGGCTCTTGCGCACGGCCAGCGTCAGGTTGAGGCCGAAGCCGTGCCCGTAGCGGTCCTCGAGGTAGTCGACGGTGCGGGCGCCCTGGGCGTTGTGGCGGAAGCCGCCGTGGCCCTGCATCTCCTCGTCGAGCGCTTCCTCGCCGACGTGGCCGAACGGCGGATGGCCGAGATCGTGGGCGAGGGCGATCGCCTCGGCCAGGTCGTCGTTGCAGCGCAGCGCGCGGGCGACGCCGCGCGCCATCTGCGAGACCTCGAGCGAATGCGTCATCCGGCTGCGGTAGTGGTCGCCTTCGAACGCCGCCAGCACCTGGGTCTTGTGCTGCAGGCGGCGGAACGCCGTCGCGTGCAGGATGCGGTCGCGATCGCGCTGGAACGCGGTGCGCAGCGGGTCTTCGGCTTCGGCCAGGCGCCGACCGCCGGCATTCCGGCTCGGCGTCGCCTGCGCGGACAGCCAGTGCAGTTCGCGGTCCTCGTGGTCAACTCGGCGGAGCCAGGCCATGCGAACTCCTCGACGGCCCGCCGTCGCGGCATCCGGCCGTAGGCAAGCGGGCAGAAGCGGGGGGAAAAGGAAGCGCCCGGCAGGCGAACCTGCCGGGCGCGGCCAGCGATCTGGTACCCCCTAGGGGATTTGAACCCCTGTCGCATGGCTGAGAACCACGAATCCTAGGCCGCTAGACGAAGGGGGCCCGTGGGGCGGAAGGTCATAGGGATTCGCCAGCGGCCGGTCAAGGGTCCGCTTGCGGCGCGGTTTGGATTCGCTGGCCCGGACCCAGCGGGCGCAGCCTTGGCCACCGAGTGCCGGGAATCCTCGCGCTGCGCGAGGATCTCCCGGCGAGCGAGTTGCCCCGGCAAGCAAGCGCCCCGGGCCTGACGGCCGCACCTTGGCGCGACCGGCAAACCGAGCCTTCGGTTGCGGCCAGGGCCGCTTGGGGCTCGCACGCCGTGGGCCGAGGGGCATGATCCTGGAATGTCGGCACACGCTCTGCGCAGCCGTCCCCCCCGCACGTAGAGGAATCCATGCAAGCTCTGTCCACGTCCATCCTTCTTCTCTCGCTGGTCGCGCCGGTCGCCGACGGTTGGCTCGGCATCTACCTCGATACGGAACGCGACGAGGCGGTCGTCGCCGAGGTCATTGCCGGATCGCCGGCGGAGAAGGCCGGGCTGCGGGCCGGCGACCTGATCCTGGCGATCGACGACAAGGCGACGCCGACGCGCGACAAGCTGGTGGCCGAGATCCGCGCGCGCAAGGCGGGGGACACCGTGCGGCTCAAGGTTCGCCGTGACAAGCAGGAGATCGTCCTGCGCTGCACCCTTGCCGAGCACCCTCCCGCCGCCGGTGAGCCACCGGTCGCGGTCGAGACGCCGAAGAAGCCGCCGGCCCCGGTCACCGAGGTGCGCCCGGTCGCGCCGAAGCAGCCCTACCTCGGGCTGAGCGTGCGCGAGACCGACCGCGGCGTCACGGTCGATGGCGTTCGCGACGATGGCCCGGCCCGCGCCGCCGGCCTCGCGGTCGGCGACGTCATCACGCAGTTCGACGACACCCGGATCCAGACGCTGGCCGACCTCGACCGCGCCCTCGAAGGCAAGCGCCCCGGCCAGGCCGTCTCGATCAGCGTTCGCAACAACCGCGGTGTCAGCATGCGCACCATCACGCTCGGCGAACGGGCCGGTCAGGTCGCGCCGCAGCCCGTGCCGCCGCCCCACGACGTGCCCGGCCCGCAGCCGCCGAAGCAGATTGCACCGCCGGCGCGCCCGCCGGAGTCGGGCCACGAACGGGGCGAGGACCGGCCGGGTGCCGGTCGCGGCGAACGCAACCTCGAGGAAGAGGTCGCCGACCTGCGCCGGCAGCTCGCCGAACTGCGCCGCGAACTCGAGGAGCTGCGGCGTCGGGTTCGGGAATAGCCGCCCGGGTCAGGCCGTCCGACGGCGGCCGGAATGCCGGGCCGGCCGTGGACTCGCGACGATCCGTCGACGACGCTGCGCGCCCGGTACCGCTGGAACCGCTCCCGCCGATGCCTAGCCCGCACTCCTCATCATCGCCACGACCGAGCGCGCTGCTTTCGCCGCCCTGCGGCGTCGGGCGAGTGCAGGCGGCGCTCAGGCTCTGCGCGCTCTCCCTGCCAGCGTGCTCGGCAGGGCCATCGCCCCGCCTTCGGGCGCCTTCGTTGCCGGACGGCGATGTCGACGCGCGCGGACGCGGCGCAGGGTGAGAAATGCTGCCTAGAACGTCACGCTCCGCGGAGGAATCGTCGCCTGCGCGCAGCCCGGTTGGCGTCGTCGCACGCCGGGCGCTGCTGCCGGGAGCCCGCGTCGTCGTCACCGGCGGAGCCGGGTTCATCGGGTCCCATCTCTGCGAGGTGCTGCTGCGACGGGGCCATGCTGTCCATGCGGTCGACGACCTGTCGTCGGGTGCGCTGGCGAACCTCACGGCGGCCGGGGCCTGGCCCGGCTTCCGCGCCACGGTCGCTTCGGTGGCCGATCCGGCGGTCGCCGCGGCAATCTGCGGCGGAGCCGACTACGTCTTCCATCTCGCCGGCGAAGTCGGCGTGCGCCGCCTGGCCGAGCAGCCGGTCGAGGTCATGCTGCGCAACCTGCGCGTGACCGAAGCGGTCACGGCCGCCGCAGCCGCCGCGGCGGTGCCGCTGCTGTTCGCTTCGAGTTCCGAGGTGTACGGCGATGGGCCGGTGCCGTTCCGCGAGGCGGGGTCGGTGCGGCCGGGGGCGACCGAGGGCGGCCGCGGCGGCTACGCCTGCGCCAAGGCGATGGGCGAGTGGCTGGCATTCGGCCACGCCGCGCAGTTCGGCTTGCCGGTCGTCGTCGCGCGGCTGTTCAACACCGTCGGACCCCGCCAGTCCGGCGACTACGGCATGGTGTTGCCACGGTTCGTGCGCCAGGCGCTGGCCGGCGAGCCGATCACGGTCTACGGCGACGGTCGCCAGGCGCGTTGCTTCGCCCACGTCGGCGACGTCGCGCAGGCGCTCGCCGACCTCGCTGCAGTGCCGTCGGCGCACGGTCGGGTCGTCAACGTCGGCAGCGCCGTCGAGACCAGCGTCCTAGCCCTGGCGCAGATGGTGCGGACGTTGGCGGGGAGCAGTTCGCCGATCGTCTGCACGCCGTTCCGCGACGTCTTCCCGCGCGGCTTCGTCGATCCGCCGCGGCGGGTGCCGTGCCTCGAGCGGCTGCGCGATGCGATCGGCTGGGTGCCCGCGACGCCGATCGAGGCGATCGTCGGCGAGCTGTTGGCCGTGGCGCGCCTCGACCGTTCGCTCGGCGCCTGCGTCAGCGGCTGACGAGCGCGGTCGCCGTCGCGGCGGACACGGCGGCGAGGTTGTCGCGCGCGGCCGCGTCGCCTGGCAGCAATTCGACGGCCCGCGCGAAGTGTGCGCGCGCGCCGTCCGCATCGCCGAGCGCGTGCCGGCAGATGCCGAGGTTGGTGTGGCCCTGCGGGCAACCGCGCGCGACCGCCGCCGTGAAGGCATCGGCGGCTGCGGCCGGGTCGCCGGCACCGAGCCGGCACAGGCCGAGCCAGTTGTGCAGGCCGCCGTCCTCGTCGCGCAGCGACACGGCGGCGGTGAAGCGTTCGCGCGCGTCGGCGAGCCGGCCGCTGCGGTAGGCGTGTTCGCCGGTGCGCGCCAGCACGTGGGCGGCCTGGGTGCGGTCGAGGAAGGCGATCTGCAGCATGCGGGCGGCGAGCGCTTCGGCCGCCGCCGTCTCGCCATCGGCGAGCAAGGCATCGAGCCAGCCGATGGCTGCTTCGCTGTGGGTGGGGCACTGTCGCAGCAGGCTCGCGAAGTGGACCGCGGCGCTGCGGTGGTCGCCGCGCTCGGCGGCGGCGCGCCCGAGGTGCCAGTCGGCGTCGGGCCACGCCGGTCGGAGCGTGCGCGCGATCTGCGCCGCGCGGCCGGCCGCCTGCCGGTCGCCGCGCCAGGCCGCGATCGTCGCCTGGCCGGCCGGGTCGTCCTGCCACTTGGCGACGAACTGGCTGCGGCGGCGTTCGATCTCGGTGCGCAGGTCGAGGCCGAGGTGCTGGAAGGTCGCGTGGCCTTCGTGGTGCAGGAAGGCGCGCCGGGCGATGACGAGGCGCAGGCCGCGCAGGCGAAGCCGCAGGCAATAGTCGTCGTCCTCGAAGTTGCCGTGGCCGAAGCGCTCGTCGAACTCGCCTACCTGGTCGAGCGTGGTGCGCTGCAGCAAGAGGCAGAGGCCCGCCAGCGATTCGACGTCCTGGCTGCGCGGCACCGCGGCCAGCGCCGCCGCGATCTCGCGCCGCGCGGCGGCGGCCTTGCCGAGCGCGCCGATCGGCAGGCAGGCGTGGCCCTTGACGTGGTTGCTGACCGGGGCGACGGCGCCGATGCGCGGGTCGCTGGTGAGCACCGCGCGCAGTTCGCGCAGCAGATTCGGCGCGGCCTGCGTGTCGTTGTTGACGATCAGCACCTCGTCGCCACGCGCGGCGCGCAGCCCGCGGTTGACGCCGCCGGCGAAGCCGAGGTTGGTCGACTGCTGCAGCACGGTCACGCGTCGATCGAGCGTGCCAAGGTCGGCCGTGGCATCGCGGCTGGCGTTGTCGACGACCAGGATCTCGCTCGGCACCTGGTCGGGGTCGTCCTGGGCCAGCAGGCTCAGGATGCAGGCGCGGGTCAGCTCGACACCATCGTGGCAGGGGATGACCACCGAGCAGGACATGCCCATGTCATCGGCAGGTCGACCACCAAAAAAAGAACCGCCCGACACCCCTGGGGGTGCCGGGCGGTGGAATGGGGATTCTCACCCCTCATCCAGACGGCGACCGGTGCCTGCGTTCACACCTGCTCATACCTCACTTCACTCGAGGCCGAACTCGCCATTCGACCCCGACATGCACCGGCCACCATCCAGTACCCGGATTCCGGTCTCGCCAACCGTCGTCCGAGAACAAGCTTGCCAATTTGGATCAGCTCCCTGCACGTCCATCGGGCCGCAGATAGGGATGAGCGGCCCTGTGGATTCTGCATGTGCCCTAGAGCAAAGGCTGTGCCGCTAACCATCTCCTCCGAGAATGTTCGTAAGTTGTTATTTTACAACGAATCTCGACAGCCACGTAAGGCCTCGCCCAAGGTTGGGATGTCAGGATCTCGAAATTGGCACATCGTGGATCGGGGTTGGGACGCGAGGACCCGTGGGCGGCAGGCCGCGGCGCCCGCGTGGTCGTTCGCGGGGCCCGGGTCAGCCACGGGCCGGTTGAGCCCCGAGCTGCCGATCCGTATGGTGCTCGCCCTTTGCGCGCGCCTGGGCAGCACATCCTGGTGGTCGAGGACGAACTCGCTGGCGTCCTGCTCGGCGACTTCCTCGCCCGGGAACTGCCGCCGACCCAGTCCCGGCATCTGCGCGAACTGCTCGGCAGCGGCACCGTGCGTCTCAACGGCGAAACCTGCACGGCCAACCGGCGGCTG
>CAYMRG010000340.1:0-6143 GCA_964392555.1 uncultured candidatus Brocadiaceae bacterium | reverse complement strand
GCGCCTCGATGCCTTCGCGGCGGCGCACGGCGCGGATGGCGTCGCCGCGCTGGCCGGGATCGCCCTGCGCGCCGTCGGTCGCGTGCACGACCGTGACCGCGTGCCCCCGCTGCGCGTGCCAGGCCAGCATGCCGCCGGCGCCGATCACCTCGTCGTCGGGATGGGCGGCCAGCACGAGCACGGGACCCTGCAGCGGGTCGCGCGGCAACAGCGGCGAGAACAGGTGCTTCATCGCGGACGGAGGAGGCGGCGGTAGAGCTCGAGGTGGCGCTGCGCCGAGGCGGCGATCGTCGGCAGCTCGGCCGGGATCGCGGCCCGCAGCGCGGCGAGACGGGCGGAGGAGGTTACCAGCTCGCGGAGCACCGATGCCAACGCGGCGATCCCGGTCACGACGACGCCGGGCTCCGCGCGGCGTTCGGCGAACGCGCCTTGGTCCGATACCACGGTCGGCACGCCGTGCGCGAGCGCCTCGTCGACCACCAGGCCGTAGGTCTCCTGGCACTTCGACGGGAACACCGCGAGGTGCAGGTCGCGCGCCGGGTGGCGTTCCCCGGCGGCGAACGGCGGCCGCAGCACGAGCGCCGTCTGCTGGCGCGCGGCCAACGCCTGCAGCTCGGCCGCGAACCCGGGCTCGTGGCACGGTCCGGTCAGGTGCAGGTCGCACGGCAGGCCAGCGACGGCTTCGACCAGTTCGCGCAGCCCCTTCGCCTCGACCAGGCCGCCGAAGGTGCCGACGCGCAGCCGTTCGCCGGCGCGCGGCGGTTCGGCGCGGTGTTCGGCCGGCACGGCGTGCAGCAGGCCATGCGGGATCACGTCGATCGCGCCGGCGAACGGCAGGCAGTCGCGGACGAAGCGCGCGGCGGTGGCACTCGGCGCGGTCGTCGCCGCAGCCGCCTGCAGCTCGAGCCGCAGCAGCCGGTCGCGCTCGGCGAGGCCCTGCGCGACGAACTGCGGGTCGGTCTGCAGCGCGTCGTTGACGCAGACGACGCACGGCGCGCGGTCGGTCCCGGTCGGGCACGCGACACCGCCGTACGGCCGGCGGAAGTAGCGTGCACAGGTCACCCACAGGTCGTGGAAGGTGACGACGACGGGGATGCCGAGTTCGCGACACAGCGCGGTCAGGCCGACACCGAGCGACGCGAAGCTGTGGACGTGCACGACGTCGGGACGCAGCCGTTCGAGTTCGGCGCGGACCAGCGCCAGCAGCCGCGGCCGGACGAAGCCGTGGCGATCGTGCTCCTCGGGCCGCCGTGCGAGCCGCCGCACCGCGACGCCGGCGAACGACTCGGCGACGACGTCGACCTCGTGCGGCCGATCGCTGCCGCTGACCACCGCGACCTCGGCGCCGAGCGCGCGCAGCTCGCGCAGGAGCGCCACCACGACCTGCTCGGTGCCACCCGTCGCCTCCGGCGGATGGTTCGCCGTGACGAAGCAGACCTTCACGACCACAGCTCCCGCGCCGCCTGCTGCAGGTGCGCGCGCTCGGCGGCGCGCCGGCCGGGATCGTCCTGCGTGCGGCGGTCGATCTTGCGCCGTTCCTCCCAGATCCGCAGCCGCACGCAGAGGCGGATCCACGCGCGGCCGAGCCAGCCGTAGTGCTTGCCGTAGTAGGCGAGTCGGTTCTTGTGCCAGATCACGAGCATGCGGGCGAAGTTCTTCGTGCTCGCGCCGCGGTGGTGCATGACCTCGGCCTCGGCGAGGTAGCGGATGCGCCGCCCCTTCGCCCACAGCCGCTTGCACAGGTCGACGTCGTTGTAGAACAGCGCGAGCTGCTCGTCGAAGCCGCCGAACTGCTGCCACTCCGCGCGCCGCATGACGAACACCGCGCCCGGCGGCTGGTCGACGTCGCGCGAGGTCCGGTGGTCGAAGTCGCGCATCAGGTAGCGCGCCTGGCTGCGGCTGCCCGGCCAGAACGTCCCCCACCACGAGTCGAAGCTCAGCGCGGTGCCGAGCGTCGGGAAGCGCTGGCAGGCGTGCTGCACCGAGCCGTCCGGGTCGCTGAGCCGCGGCGCGACCGCGCCGTAGTCGGCGTGTTCGCGCAGGAAGTCGACCAGCCGATCGAGCGCGCCGTGCCGCACCTCGGTGTCGCTGTTGAGCGTGCAGACGAACTCGCCGGTCGCGACCGCTGCGCCCTGGTTGTTGCCCGCGGCGTAGAGCCGGTTGTCGGGGTTGCGCACCAGCTTCACCTGCGGGTACGCCGCCGCGATCGCGTCGGCGCTGCCGTCGTGGCTGCCGTTGTCGACGACGATCACCTCGCGCGCATGCCGCGGCGTCTCGGCGAACAACGCGCGCAGGCAGGCCAGCGTCAGGTCCTTCGTGTTCCAGCTCAACACGACGACCGACAGCACCGGCGTCGTCACGGCGTCCCCTGCGGCACCGGCTGCGGCTGCGGCCGCACCGGGTGGCCGAGATGCGACAGGCAGTAGTAGCGCCAGGTGCCGAGCCGCTCGAAGCGCCCGCCGGTCAGGTCGTAGACCGCGAAGAAGAAGTTGGCGTTGACGAACAGCGCGAACGCGTTGTCGCTCGGCGTCCACGTCTCGCCCTGGCCGTAGATGCCCGCGGACAGGTAGAAGTGCGGGTCGAGCGACATCAGCACGAGGTACTTCTCGCACCGCCGACCGAGCTTCAGCAGCGGCCGTTCGGCCGATTCGCCGAGGTCGGTGAACGGCGCCACCGGCCGGAAGCGGTGCAGCTTGCGCAGCAGCTTGTTCTGCACGAGCCAGCGGTTGACCTGCAACGTCACCGTGCCCAGCCAGCCGTACCACTTGCGGTAGTAGAGCGCCTTGCTCGTGTAGTGGCGCTGCCACATCGTGTCGAGGTCGCTCATGCCCGAGCGATTGACGAAGTGGACGAGGTGCGCGTCGGGCACCTGCGTCACCGTGCGGCCGGCCTTGCGCACCGTCACCGACAGGTCCGAATCCTCGTAGTAGAGCGGGTAGCGCTCGTCGAACAGCCCGACCGACTCGAAGAACGCGCGGTCGACGACGAACAGGCAGCCGGACATCATCGGCAGGTCGACCGGCTTGTCGGCCTCCCAGACCTGCTGCCAGCGCTTCGCCAGCCGCCGCGCGTGCCAGCGCCCGATCGTGTTCGAGAACTCGCCGAACGTCGTCACCCAGCAATCGCCGAGCGTCGGCAGCGTGTTGGGCGGCAGATGGCCGTGGAAGTCCGAGTCCCAGTAGCCCTTCGGCACCGCGAGCCCCGTCTTGGGATCGCGTTCGAGGTGCCGCAGCAGCTTGCTGAGCAGACCCGGGCCGTAGATCAGGTCCGGGTTGCTGACGACGATCCAGCGGCCGCGGCTGTGCCGGAACGCGAGGTTCATGCCCTTGCTGTAGCCGCCGTTCTCGGTGTGCAGGATCAGCCGCCCGGCCGCCGCGTCACCTTGCTGCTCGGCGAGCAGCTTCAGCTCGCGTTCGACCGCGGCGATCGCCGCCGGATCGCGCTGCGGCGACAGGTTGTCGACGACGATGCACTCGAACGGCATCGGCGAGCCGTCGGGCCGCGTCGGGCCGTTCTGGCGCAGCGTCGCGACCGCGGTCGCGCACTCGCGCCAGGTGTTGTAGTTGACGATCAGGACGGACAGCTCGGCCATGCGCGCGTCGGGACTCTATCGGCCGGGGCGGGCGCGCGTCGAGCGAACGCCCGTTGCCAGCGACCGAATCGCCGCAGCCGGCCCATCGCCGCAGCCGGCACAACGTCTACCGGGTCGCCGGCTCGCTGCGGGTGCCGGGCTTCGGCCCGATCCGCCGGATCAGCTTCTCGCCGAACAGCACCTCGCGCTCCTGGTCCTGGCCGTCGCCCGACCAGTCGTCCTCGACCGGGTTGCGCGAATGCTGGAGGTCCTTGACCTTCTGCTGCTCGATCACGTAGCGCACCGGCCAGCCCTTCTCGGGCGACCCCTCGTCGACCAGCACCTCGGCGCAGAGGCGGTAGCGGCCGGGCCGGTTGAGGCCGAGCTGGCGCTCGCGCCAGCGCGACTGCCAGACGCCGTAGCCGCGATCGGTCGTCGCCGCGTCGGGACGGAAGCCGTCGTGCGTCGCGATGTAGACGATCCCGTCGTAGCACTCGCCGATCGTCATCGGCGCGGATTGCAGTTCACGCCAGTCGCGGACCGTGCCGCACGCGGCGAGCAGCAGGGCGAGGGGAATCGTGCAGAAGGCTGGCTTCATCGGGCCGGCGAGTATACCTCCGTCCCCCGTGACGGCCCCGGCCCCCTTCCTGTTCGACCTCGACGGCACGCTGGCCGACACCGTCGCCGACATCGCCGCCTCGACCAACCACGTCCGCGCCGCGGACGGCCTGCCCGCGCTCGCGGACGACGTCGTGCGCACGTTCGTCGGCGACGGCGCCCGCACCCTGCTGCGGCGCGCGCTGCAGCCCGTGCTGGCCGCCGGCGAGGCGGCCGAACGCCAGATCGACGCCGCGTTCGCCCGCTACGCCGAACACCACGCCGCGCAGTGCACCGTCCACGCGCGCCTCTACCCCGGCGTGCGCACCGTGCTCGAGCAGCTCGCCGCACGCGGCCACCGCCTCGCCGTCGTCACCAACAAACCCGAACGCTTCGCCGTGCCGATCGTCCGCCACCTCGGCCTCGCCGACCTGCTGCCGGTCGTCGTCGGCGGCGACACGCTGCCGCAGAAGAAGCCCGACCCCGCGCCGCTCCGGTTCGCGCTGGCTCAGCTCGGCGCGAACGAGCACGACCGCGGCGCGACGATGGTCGGCGACGGCGTCCAGGACCTTCGCGCCGGCAAGGCCGCGGGCCTGCGCACGATCGCCTGCCTGTTCGGCTTCGGCGAGCCGCGGGCGCTGCGGCAGGAAGGTGCCGACGGATTCTGGCGCGGGTTCGGCGTCGCCGAGTAGCGCAGCGCGCTTCGGCGTCAGCGGAACAGCCGCACCAGCGCCGCGGTCAGCTTGTCGTCGAAGCAGCCGCGATACGCCTGCGCCAGGATGCGCAGCGCGTCGAACACGCCGACGCGCGGCTGCTGCGACGAGTAGACCTTGTCGAACGTGTCGGCGAGGCCGACGACGCGCGCCAGGTCGGGGATCTGCAGGCCCTGCAGGCCGCCCGGATAGCCGCTGCCGTCCCAGCGTTCGTGGTGCAGCCGCGCCGCTTCGACGACCGGCGCCTGCACACCGACCGAACGCAGGTAGTCGGCGCCGCGGCCCGCATGCTCGGGATCGTGGTCGATGCCTTCGTAACCGACCTTGCCGACGTCGTGCAGCAGCCCCGCGAGACCGGCCATCATCACCGTCGTCGCGTCACCGCCGAGCGCGCCGCGCGCGAGCCCCATGCTGAGGAAGCTGACCGTCAGGCTGTGCTGCGCCAGTCCCGGGCTCGCCGCGAGCACGCGCCGGATCGCCTGGAAACCCTGCGTCTCGCGCAGCAGGAAGCCGCACGAGGCCATCATCACCTTCTGCGCGCGCTGCACCATCGCCCGGTCGGGCCGCGCCGCGAACAGGTCCTCCGCCATCTTCCGCGCCACGCCCTGCAGCACCTCGGCGCGCCGCTCCACCGCCACGCCGCGCTCGTGCATCAGCTCCTCGAGCGACCGCTCGACGCGCGCGTAGTAGGCGTCGCGGTCGATCTCGCGGATGAACAGCTCCGCCACCCCTTCCGCCTGCAACCGCCCCAGGTGCGACGCATCCAGCGCCGTGTCCGCCGGCCGGTAGAGCACCCACGTCTGGTTCGCCGTCCGCAGGAACAGCGGAAACGGCACCGGCTCCCGCGCCACCAACCCGGTCATCGGGATGCTGGCGTAGGCCTCACGCTGGGTCTGGGGCGCCGTCGCGACCATCACCGGGTGCCCATCGACCCCCGCCCGAACCCCGCTTGACGCCCGCTCCATCCCCCCGATGCCAGCGCCCGTCTCGAACCGAGCCAATCCCCCGCACTCCTCTCGCCACCTGGCTCCCCCGCAGACACTCCTCCTTCACCTTGCACCATTCCCCAGGCTCACCGTGAACGGAACGCGCGCAGCGGCCGCCGCGGCAAGGAAGACGCAAGGCGGCGCGCGTAGGCGGGGCCCACGCCCTCCTTCCTCACCATCGCCGCACCGGAGCGCGCCGCTTTCGCCGCCCGGCGGCGTCGGGCGAGCGCCTGCGGCGCTCGCGGGCTGCGCGCGGTCCCAGGCAGCGGGCGCGGC
>CAYMRG010000339.1:0-6184 GCA_964392555.1 uncultured candidatus Brocadiaceae bacterium | reverse complement strand
TGGGGCGCGCCTGACCCCCCCGCCGGGCCACCGCGGCGCGCTCGGCCCCCAGACTGGAACTCTTGAACCCGGCGCGCCCCGTCGCAATCCTGGCCCCCCACGCAATCACCCCCATGTCCGCCACCGTCGAAAAGCACGTCTTCCAGGCCGAGGTCAACGAGGTCCTGTCGCTCGTCGTCAACTCGCTCTACTCGCACCGCGAGGTGTTCCTGCGCGAGCTGATCAGCAACGCGGCGGACGCGATCGACCAGCTCAACTTCCGCGCGCTGACCGAGCACAAGCTGCTCGGCGACGACAAGGAGCTGAGCATCGAGATCGTCCGCGACGAACAGGCCGGCACGCTGACGATCCGCGACAACGGCATCGGCATGACGCACGACGAGCTGGTCTCGCACCTCGGCACGATCGCGCGCAGCGGCAGCAAGAAGCTGATGCAGTCGCTGAGCCCCGAGCAGAAGAAGGACCTGTCGCTGATCGGCCAGTTCGGCGTCGGCTTCTACTCGGCGTTCCTGGTCGCCGACTCGGTGACGGTCGTCACGCGCAAGGCCGGCAGCGACGACACGTGGATCTGGGAGAGCGAGGCGAAGGGCTCGTTCGAGGTCCGTCAGGGCGAACGCGCGACGCGCGGCACCGACGTGATCCTGCAATTGAAGGAGGACGCCAAGGAGTACCTGCAGGAGTGGCCGATCCGCGACCTGGTGCGCAAGTACAGCGACTACGTGCGCTGGCCGATCCGCATGGCGATCGAGCGCGGCGACGGCGAGGAGAAGAAGGTCGAGCTGCAGACGCTCAACCAGGCCAAGGCGCTGTGGACGCGGTCCAAGGCCGAGGTCGACGACGCGCAGTACCGCGAGTTCTACAAGGCGGTGTCGCACGACTGGCAGGACCCGCTGGCGTGGACCCACTTCAAGGTCGAGGGCACACACGAGCTGACCGGCCTGCTCTACCTGCCGCAGAAGGCGCCGTTCGACGTCGTCGACCGCCGCAAGAGCGGCGTGCGCCTGTTCGTCAAGCGCGTGTTCATCATGGACGACGCGCAGGAGATCGTGCCGGAATGGCTGCGCTTCGTCCGCGGCGTCGTCGACAGCGAAGACCTGCCGCTGAACGTCTCGCGTGAGATCCTGCAGCGCGACCAGACGACGCGCTTCATCAGGAAGCAGGTCGTCGCGCGCACGCTGACGCTGCTCGAGGAGCTCGCCGACGAGGGCGAGACCGAGCGCGAGATCGACGGCGAGAAGCAGAAGGTCCGCCGCTTCGACCTCTTCTGGGAGGAGTTCGGCCGCATGCTCAAGGAAGGCGTCTACCACGACGTCGAGTCGCGCGACCGCCTGGCGAAGCTGCTGCGCTTCCGCAGCTCGCGCGACGACGCCGCGGGCAGCGCCTGGCACGGTCTCGCCGACTACCGCGCCCGCATGCCGGAGAGCCAGAAGGCGATCTACTACGTCGCCGCCGATACGCTCGCGACCGCGAAGGCGAGCCCGCACATCGAGGCGCTGAAGAAGCACGGCTTCGAGGTGCTGCTGATGACCGACACGATCGACGAGTGGGTCGTCGACGCGCTGCGCGAATTCGACGGCCTGCCGTTCGTCTCCGCCGCCAAGGGCGCGCTCGACCTGCCGGAGAGCGAGGCGGAGAAGCAGCACAAGGAGGCCAAGGAGAAGGAACTGGCGCCGGTGCTCGAGCGCGCGCAGAAGGCGCTCGCCGACCACGTCAAGACGGTGCGCGTCACCGACCGCCTGACCGATTCGCCGGCGTGCCTCGTCAGCGACGAGCACGGCATGAGCGCGCGCCAGGAGCGCGTCCTGCGCGAGGCCGGGCACGACGTGCCGAAGCAGAAGCGCATCCTCGAGCTGAACGCCGACCACCCGGTGACGAAGAAGCTCGCTGCGATCGGCGACGAGGCGCGCTTCGCCGACTGGGCGAACCTGCTCTACGACCAGGCGCTGCTCGCCGAAGGCGCCTTGCCAGCGGATCCGGCGGCGTTCGCGCGGCGCGTCGCCGAGCTGATGGCGAACGGCTGATTCTTGCGCCGCGCCGGCCGAGCCTCTAAGCCGTGCCGGCCATGAAGCCGACGACCACACCCGAACACCTCCGCGAAGCCCTGCGCTGGCGCTACGCCACCAAACTGTTCGACCACGGCCGCCCGATCGCCGACGACGCCTGGGCGGCGCTCGAGGACGCGCTGGTGCTGTCGGCCTCGTCGTTCGGCCTGCAGCCGTGGAAGTTCCTCGTCGTCGACGACCCGGCGCTGCGCGCCGAGCTGCAGAAGGCGTCGTGGAACCAGAAGCAGATCACGGAGTCCGCGAAGCTGGTCGTGTTCCTCGGCCGCCGCACGCTCGACACCGGTGACGTCGATCGCTTCTTCGCGCGGCAACACGAGGTGCGCGGCACGCCGCCGGAGTCGACCGCCGGCTACCGCAAGGTGATCCTGCACTTCCTCGAGCACGGCTGGGCCGCCTCGGACCTCGCCGCATGGAACACGCGTCAGGTCTACATCGCGCTCGGCCAGTTCCTGACCGCCGCGGCGATGCTCGGCATCGACACCTGCCCGATGGAAGGCATCGATGCGGCCGCCTACGACCGCGTGCTCGGGCTCGACGGCACGCCCTACGCGACGCGCGTCGCGTGCACCGCGGGTCACCGCTCGCCGCTCGACAAGTACGCCGCCGCGGCGAAGGTGCGCTTCGCCGCGAGCGAGGTCGTCGAACACCGCTGACGCGCGCGGCGACCGCAGGCAGGCGGGGCTACAGGTAGGTGAACGCCGCCGACGCGGTGCAGCCGCCCGGGGTCGTCAGCACGATCGTCGTCGGCCCCGCCGTTCCGGCCGGAGTGCGCAGCACGACCGCCGTCGCCGTCGCCGTCACGATCTGCGCGGCAACGCCGCCGACCGTCGCCGTGGTGCCGGGCGCGAAGCCGGTGCCGAGCACCGCGACGATCGTGTTGCCGGCCGCCGGACCGGAGCCAGGCGCGACCGTTCCGGTCGTCGGCACGGGGTTGAGCGTCGTCGACGCCGCGACGCCGTCCGGGTTGGTCAACACGAGCGGCGAGCCGCAGGCGATCCCGGCCGGATAGGGGAACGTCAGCGCCGAACCGAGCAACGAGGTCGGCACGATCGGCGTCCCGCCGGCCGTCAGGGTGAAGCCGGGCACGACGTTCTGCACGGTGACCGTGATCGGCTGGCCCGGCAGCGCGCTCCACGGCGACGGCGTGCTGATCGTCGGCGCGGGCGAGGTCACGAACCGCAGGTCGATGCCGTTGGTGACGCCGAGCTGGAAGGGATTGGCGCTCGCGGCGATGACCGCCTGCAGCGTGATCTCGAGCGGGAACGTGACGAACCCGAGTGGCACGGCAACCGTGTGCGGCGCGGCACCCGGCGGGAACCAGCCGCCGAACAGGCCGAAGCTGTCGACCAGCGGCACCAGCGTCGGACCACCGCCGAGGATCGGCATGCAGAGCGGGCCGAAGCCGAGGTTGGCGCCCGGCGCCGTCGGATCCGGCGCGACGCTGCCGAACAGCACGAATGGCGCGCCGGGCCCGAACGTGCCGGGCGTCTGCAGCTCGATCGAGAACGGCTGGTAGGTGGCCAGTTGGACTTCGCGCAGGATGTTGCCGGCGGTGCCGTTGACCTTCAGCAGGTCGCCGCCGAACGTGCCGACGTAGCAGGGATCGGTCAGCGGATCCGACTTCCAGGTCCATGCCAGCAGGTCGGCGCGCTGCGTCAGCCCGCCGGGTCCGGTGGTCGCCGTGAAGCCGACCCACGCGCCACCCTGGTTGAACGTCGGCGCCGGCGCCGGGTTGCCGTTGGCATAGGTGCCGCCCGCCAGCAGGCTGTAGGTCTTGGTCAGCAACGGCAGCCCGTCGACGAACACGTCGAGCGTGTTCGCCTCGTAGCGCAGCCGCACCGAGTGCGGCACGCCGTCGCGCAGCCCGACCGGCGACAGCGCCCGCGCGAGGCTGTAGCTCTCGCCTTCGTCGTTGCCGAGCGTGCCGCGCGTGTGGATCGAGATCTCGTCGAGCCCGGTGTCGCCGATCGCCAGATCCTGGTAGGTGTCGATCTCGAGCGTCAGCGCGTTGCGGATGCCCTGGCTCGACTGCGAGCCGGCGCCGTAGCCCAACCCGTAGTCACGGCCGCCGTAGGCGGTCGCACCGAGCGGATCGTTGTGGATCGTGAACGTCAGGCCTTCCCCCGCCGCCCCGACCTGCGGCGGCTCGATCACGAACACGAACGACGTGTCGAAGCCGGCGATCACCGGCACCTGCTGCGGGTGCCAGACCCACGACGACTGGCTGTTGCCGAAGTCGGTCAGGCGCAGGGCCGGCGGCGCATAGGCGGCGGTGCCATGCAGGGACAGGTTGCTCGCGCTGGAGAAACCAGGATGCGAGAAGATCTGCGCCGGCGCCGTGGCAGCGACCGCGGCGAGCACGCAGGGCAGGAGGTAGCGCTCAGAGTGGGTCATGGCCCGCGCATCGTGCCACGTCGCGACCATCGTGGAAACCGCCGGCGTCGCGCAGCGCCGCCAGCCAGACGGCGCGCTTCTGCGCCGGGGGCATGCCGGCGTGCGCCGGGCTGGTCGACGGCAGCCGGACCACGGCGAGGCGGGCCGCGCGGGCACCGAGCTCGGGCAGAACGCGGCGGACGAACAGGTCGTGGGCCGTGGCCCCGTTGCAGAGCACCGTGGCGATCCGCCGGTGCCGCGCGAAGAACCGGCCGAAGTCGTTGGTCGCCATCGTCTGGCGGACGATCGCCGCATCGAGGCTGCCGGTCCGTTCGCACGATCGCAACACGTCCCACAAGGCCAGGCCGCCCGCGCGCAGGGCGCGCACCCGAGCCGCGTAGGGCGCCTCGGCGCCGCAGCCCAGGAACTCGGCGACGATCGGCCAGAAGGCGTTGGCAGGATGGGCGTAGTAGCGGCCGGCCGCCAGCGAGCGCTCGCCGGGCATGCTGCCGAGGATCAGGACGCACACATCCGGTGCGGCAATCGGCGGGAAGCTCGAGACGGCAGCCACGGCTGGCGTGCACCGTATCCTGACCCGACCCGCCGGCCGTGGTAAAGAAGAAGGCGTGTTTGCGCTGCCCCGACTCGACCGTCGCTTCGTCGGTGAACTGCCCGGCGAGTCGCGACGCGACGCGACCCCTCGCCAGGTCCACGGCGCCCTGTGGTCGCCGGCCCCGCCGACGCCGGTCGCGGCGCCGCGGCTGCTGGCCTGGTCGCGGCCGCTGGCACGCGAGCTGGGCCTGCCCGCCGAGCTGTTCGCAAAGCCCGAGCTGGCCGCGGTGCTCGCCGGCAACGCGGCGTGGCCCGGCGCCGAGCCGTTCGCGGCCAACTACGGCGGCCACCAGTTCGGCCACTGGGCCGGCCAGCTCGGCGACGGCCGCGCGATCGTGCTCGGCGAATTGCGGCGGCCCGATGGCGAACTGGTCGAGGTGCAGCTCAAGGGCGCCGGCCCGACCGCCTACTCGCGCGCCGGCGACGGCCGCGCGGTGCTGCGCTCGTCGCTGCGCGAGTTCCTGTGCAGCGAGGCGATGCACTGGCTCGGCGTGCCGACGACGCGCGCGCTGGCGCTGGTCGCAAGCGGCGACCGCGTCGTCCGCGACATGTTCTACGACGGCAACCCCAAGGCCGAACCCGGCGCGATCGTCTGCCGCATCGCGCCGACGTTCGTGCGCTTCGGCTCGTTCGAGCTGCCGGCCGCGCGCGGCGACGTGGCGTTGCTGCGGCAGCTCGTCGCGTTCGTCCTGCGCCACGCCTACCCCGGGCTCGCGGCGAACTCGCCCACTGAACCCGACGCCGCCACCGTCGCCGCGCTGCTGCGTGAGGTCGCGGAGCGCACGGCGACGCTGATCGCGCACTGGCAGGCCGTCGGTTTCGTCCATGGCGTGATGAACACCGACAACCTGTCGATCCTCGGCCTCACGATCGACTACGGCCCGTATGGCTGGATCGACGACTTCGACCTCGGTTGGACGCCGAACACGACCGATGCGGCGACGCGCCGCTACGCCTTCGGCAACCAGCCGACGATCGGCCTGTGGAACGTCGCGCGGCTCGGCGAAGCGCTGCAGCCGCTGCTCGACGACGAGGCGGCGGTCGAGGCCGCGCTGGCGACCTACCGGGACGCGTACGCCGACTCGGCGACGCGGCGGTTCGCGGCGAAGATCGGCCTGTCGTTCGCGCACGAACGC
>CAYMRG010000338.1:0-6193 GCA_964392555.1 uncultured candidatus Brocadiaceae bacterium | reverse complement strand
GCCTTCGCCCCGCCGAGCACGCTGAGGGGAAGCCTGACGCCGCAGGGCGGCGAAAGCGGCGCGCTCGGCCCCAGGGCTTCTTCGGCACGACCCGCCAGCTGGCGAGCCACACGCCCGGCAGCTGCGGGTCGGCCTGCATCGGTCCGTTGGGGTTGACCGAGTCGGCCGACAACGCCGCGGCACGCTGCAGGACCGGCGCCGGGAACTCGCGGCTGTGCGGGCCGGCGAGGGGCGGCTCGCCGTTGCTGGGGTTGGTCACGCCGAGTTCGCCGCTCGGCAGCGACGAGTTGGTCCACATGCGCAGCTTCGGCAGCAGCGCCGACAGCTCCGGCACCGGCTGCTCGGCGGCGACCACGACGAACGTCGTCACCCCGGCGATGCCGCTGCGCGTGGTCCACGCGAGGTCCTTGCCGTCATGCTGGCCGGGCAGCACGTTCTGGCCGGGCGGCAGGGGGTTGCTGCGGTCGGTCTTCAGCATCGTGCTCGGGAACAGCAGCAGCGTGCCATCCTCGTCGCTGTGGCTGAAGACATAGACGTGGCGCGGTTCGTCGCAGTGCAGCGAGGCGCGGATCGTCGTCTCCCACGGCACCTCGAGGTAGTTGCGGCCCTGGGCGAACTCGGTCTCGCCGCCGGCGCGCCACGTGACGGCTGGTGTGCCCCGGCTCGGGCCCGGCCGATCGTAGACCTTCCAGACGACGAACGCCGCGATCGCGAACAGCGGCAGGAGGATGAGGCGCCGGTTCATGGCGGCAGGCTATCCGGCGCACGGGGCCGCGCCAAAGCGCGTCACGCGTTCGTGCGGTGCACGGCCTGCGGCGACGCTTGGTCGGTCGGCATGACGACGATCGTGTCGAGGTTGACGTGCGGCGGCCGCGTCGCGGCGAACAGCACGCATTCGGCGACATCCTCGGCGACCAGCGGCCGCGTGCCCTCGTAGACCTTGTCGGCGCGCGCCTGGTCGCCGCGGAAGCGCACGACCGAGAACTCGGTCTCGACCATGCCCGGATCGACGCTGGTCACGCGGATGCCCGAGCCGAGCGTCTCGAGTCGGATCGCCTCGCAGATCGGCTGCAGCGCGCGCTTGCTGCCGCAGTAGACGCCGCCACCGACGTAGGCCTTGTGGCCGGCGATCGAGCCGATCACGATCACGTGGCCGGTGCGGCGCGCGACCATCTTCGGCAGCACGCGCCGCGTGACCTCGAGCAGACCGAGCACGTTGGTCTCGATCATCTCGCGCCACGCCTCGCCGGTGCCGTCGGCGATCTTCTCGGTGCCGCGCGCGAGCCCGGCGTTGTTGACCAGCACGTCGATCGGCCCGTTCGCGGCCTCGGCTGCACCGACGAACGCCGCGACGCTGGCCTGGTCGGTGACGTCGAGGGCGTGGCAGAACGCGCCAGGAACGACCGCTGCGAGGCGCTCGACGCGCCGCGCGCCGAGGGACAGGCGATCACCGCGCCGGGCGAACGCGCGGGCGCAGGCCGCGCCGATGCCGGAGCTGGCGCCGGTGACGACGACGTGTTGGCTCATCGCCGCAGGATAGCGCTCAAGCTGCCGCGGCGAACGCTTTGTAGACCGCGTAACCCAGCGTCAGCACGGTGATCGTCAGCACGACGACGCGGACGTGGCCGGCGCCCTTGGCGATCGCCCAGCGCGAGGCCTGGTAGCTGCCGAATGCGCAGCCGAGCGCCAGCGCCGAGGCCGGTTCCCAGGTGATCGCGCCGGCCGACCCGAGCGTGGCGATCGCGACCAGGCTGGTCAGCACGACCAGCGCGCTCTTCGCCGCGGTCACGTCGAGCAGGCCGCGCGCCGAGGTCGCGGTCAGCAGCAGCGTGGTCAAGAGGCCCACGCCGACCTGCGCGTAGCCCATGTGGACGCCGATCAGGAAGCAGCCGAGCGCCGCCAGCACCGGGTGGTCTTCGCGCGGCGGTGCGGTCGGGTTCGCGCGGCGCGTCTGCTGCCGCAGCAGCAGGCCGAGCACGCCGCACAGGTAGAGCCAGAACACGGCGTCCGGCAGGTGCAGGACGAGCCAGCTGCCGAGCGGCACGCCGGGCAGCGTCCACAGGCTCTGCAGCCACGTGCGCCGCGGCACATGGTGGCCGTTGCGTCGGTAGCCGAGGAACGCGAACAGCCCGACGCACAGCGCCGCGGGGCGCATCGACGGGTTCGCCGTCACCAGCGGCAGGCCGTAGGCGTGTTCGAAGGCCATCAGCCCGAACACGCCCGCGCCGCCGGCGAGGTTGTTGATCGCGCCCATCGCCACACCGGCGGCGACGGTGACCGCGAACGCGAAGACGTCCAAGGGTGGGGCTCGCGATCAGCCGAGCAGGTCCTTGACCATCTCGCGCTCTTCGCTGAGCTCCTTCCAGGTGATCGCGGCCTTCTGCTTGCTGAAGTCGTTCATCGCCAGTCCCTGGACGATCTGCCAGTTGCCCTTGCCGTCGGTCGTGCACGGGAAGCCGCTGATCAGCCCCTCGGGCGTGCCGTAGCTGCCGT
The DNA here is from genome assembly GCA_964392555.1 of uncultured candidatus Brocadiaceae bacterium. Lineage (GTDB taxonomy): Bacteria > Planctomycetota > UBA1135 > UBA1135 > UBA2386 > CAYMRG01. Next base: position 3,700 of record CAYMRG010000338.1, on the reverse strand, counting down.
CGCTGATCACACACAACGAGGCCCAATCGTCCTTGGTCGTCACCGTGAACAGGCTGCGCGCGTGGTCGCACGCCGCCTGCGCCGCCGACAGCGCCGACGACTTGCCGCGCGCCTCGATGATCGCCTTGCCGCGCTCCTGCACGGTCTTCAGGAACGGGCCGCTGAGCCAGGCATCGTCGTTGATCGCCTTCGCCGCCGCCACGCCGTCGATCGTCGCGTGGTGCCAGTCCGGGTACTGCGTGTTGCTGTGGTTGCCCCAGATCGTGACGTTCTTGACCGTCGACCAGTGCTTCTTCACCCGGGTGGCGAGCTGCGCCTTGGCGCGGTTCTGGTCGAGGCGCGTCATCGCCGTGAAGCGCTCGCGCGGCACGCCCTTGGCGTTGCGCATCGCGATCAGGCAGTTGGTGTTGCACGGGTTGCCGACGACGACGACCCGCACGTCCGGGCCGGCCTTTGCCGCGATCGCGCGGCCCTGGCCGACGAAGATCTTGCCGTTGTCCTGCAACAGGTCCTTGCGCTCCTGGCCCGGCCCGCGCGGCTTGCTGCCGACCAGCAGGCACAGGTCGGCGTCCTGGAACGCCTCCTCGGGCTTGTCGCTGCACTTGATGCTCTGCAGCAGGGGGAACGCGCAGTCCTCGAGCTCCATGCGCACGCCCTCGAGCGCCGGCAGCACCGGCGTCACCTCGAGCAGTTGCAGGGCGACCTTGACGTTCGGCCCGAAGATGCCGCCGTTGGCGATCAACGGCAGCAGGGAATAGCCGATCTGGCCGGCAGCGCCGGTGACCGCGACACGCTTCACAGTGCTCATGCCGGCATTCCACTCGCCGGCGGTTCGCTTTCAAGGACGGCCCGGTCGATCCGCCTACGCCCCCTGGCGTAGGCTGCCGCGTGCTCAGCGCGCCTCGTCGTCACCCTGCGCCACCAGGTGCCGGTCGACGACCGGCGCCAGCTCCTCCTGCCAGATCCGCTGGTATTCCGGGTGGCGGGCGAAGATGTCCCAGGCGGTCCGGTTCTCGAAGACCGAGAACAGGGCGAGGTTGTAGCCCTGGCGGTCGGGCGCCACGTTGTGCGTGACGGACAGGTGCGCGATACCCGGCATCGTCTCGACCAGCGCCTGCAGCGACTCGCGGGCGGCGCGCACCCGATCGAGCGCCACGCCTGGCTTGAGGGCGAACAGGATCACGCAGTGGAACATCGCGGGCGCACTGTAGCTGGCGGCGGGAGCGCTCCCCAGTCCGCGGGCGCCGATCGCAACTGCTGGAACGATTGGGGAAAGGCCCGCGGCCCGAAAACGACGCGAGCCGCGCCACCGGGATGGTGGCGCGGCTCGCGGGGTCGCCGTCGGGGCCGGCAACGTGGGGCCAGTCAGGCCTGGCCGTGATCGGTCAGGCCTGGCCGTGATCGGTCACGCGCCTTTGGCGCGCACGCGCAACGGACGCCGTTGGTCCTGCTCTTCGCCTACGGCGTGGCCGAAGCAAACCGTCGGCTCGCCTTCCTCCCAGCAGAACACCACCGCGCCCGTGCGGGTGGCGCCTGGAATGTGGACGGTCAGCGGGTTCGTGCGCAGGACCGTCATGCCGAGGTCCTCGAGCTCATCCTTACACACCCGCATCGCTTCGTCGTGCTCCCAGATGCGCGCGTCCAGTTCGGCCAGCTCGCTGCGCAGACCCTCGGGCGTGATCGCCTGCTCGAGCTGTTCGCGCTGCCGTGCGAGCGCACGGCGGGCCGTGCGCCGCTCGACGAGTTCGGCGGCGATCGCGCGGACCAACTTCAGGGCCCGGTTGGCCTCGGCAAGCGTGTAGGCGCGCTTCATGGCTGGCTCCTGGTTCACTGGGGATCCGGTTTCGGGTCGGTGCTTGGGGTCGTTCGCCAGATGTCACCGTCGGCGGATTCGTCTGTCGTCGGACTCGGCTGGCTGGTGGCGACCGTCGGTAGAACGCCGCTCGGCGCCTTTCGTTGCGGCGGTCGCAACGTGGTCTGATAGTGTGACGCCGCGCAGCGGTTACCAAGCTGCGTGCCCACGGATCGAATATGACCGAACGCGATGTGATGGAGTTCGACGTCGTGGTCGTTGGCGGTGGCCCGGCGGGCCTCGCGACGGCGATCCACCTGGCCAACCTGATCGAGGCCCACAACGCCGAGGTCGCGCGGTCGGGGCAGGGTGAGAAGCTGTCGCCCGAGATCTGCCTGATCGAGAAAGCGGCCGAGATCGGGGCCCATTCGATCTCCGGCGCGGTCATGGATCCGAAGGGGCTCGACGCGCTGTTGCCCGGCTGGCGGACGATGGAACCCAAGGCGCCGATCGAAGCGGAAGTCCATGACGACTATGCGCTGTGGCTTACGGCGAAGGGGGGCTTCAAGTTCCCGATCACGCCGCCGCCGCTGAAGAACCACGGCAACTACGTCGTGTCCCTGAACAAGCTGGTGCGGTGGCTCGGCGGCATCGCCGAGCAGAAGGGCATCCAGGTGTTCCCCGGCTTCCCCGGCGCCGTGCTCGTGCGCGACGGCGACAAGGTGACCGGGGTGCAACTCGCCGACTCAGGCGTCGACAAGCACGGCCAGCCGAAAGGGAACTACCAGCCGGGCGGCATCCTGTCAGCCAAGCTGGTGGTGCTGGCGGAAGGCAGCCGCGGGTCGCTGACCAAGCAGCTCGTCAAGGAGCTGCGGCTCGACGGCAAGAACCCGCAGGTCTACGGCGTCGGCGCGAAGGAGGTCTGGGAGGTGCCGGCTGGCCAATGCCCGCCGGGGCTCGTCGTGCACACGATGGGCTACCCGCTCGACAAGTTCACGTTCGGCGGCGGCTGGATCTACGGCATGGGCGCGAGCGAGGGTGGCAAGAACCTCGTCTCGGTCGGGCTCGTCGTCGGCCTCGACTACCGCGATCCCACCATGGACGCGCACCGCCAGCTGCAGCGGATGAAGCTGCACCCGAAGGTCGCGCCGTTCCTGCGCGGCGGCAAGCTGCTGAACTACGGGGCGAAGTCGCTGCCCGAGGGCGGGCTGTTTGCGATGCCCAAGCACCACGGCGACGGCTTCGTCATCGTCGGCGACAGCGCCGGGCTGATGAACAGCATGCGCCTCAAGGGCATCCACCTGGCCCTACGCAGCGGCATGCTCGCGGCGGCGACTGCGCTGGAGTGCCTGAAGCGCAAGGATTTCTCGGTCGCCGCGACGGCGCACTACGCCGGCGAGCTGCGCCAGGACTGGATCCACGACGAGCTGCGGAAGTGCCGCAACTTCCACCAGGGGTTCCACAAGGGCCGGCTGGCCGGGCTGGTCAACGCCGGCTTCGCCCAGCTGTTCGGCGGCAAGGGCACGCTGTGGTCCGACGAGAAGAAGAGCAATCCGGGCCACACCTACATGCGGAAGGTGGGTGAGTACTTCGGTGGCAAGGGCAAGCCCGAACTCGGCAAGCTTGCGGAGGACGGCGTCCTGACGTTCGACAAGCTGACGTCGGTCTACGCCTCGGGCACGATGCACGAGGAGGACCAGCCGTGCCACCTGGTCGTCGCCCAGCCCGACCTGTGCTCGACGCGCTGCGTCGAGGAGTACGGCAACCCCTGCCAGCACTTCTGCCCGGCGGCGGTCTACGAGATGGAGGCGAAGCCCGGCAGCAAGCACGGCGTCGACCTCAAGATCAACGCCAGTAACTGCGTGCACTGCAAGACGTGCGACATCATGGATCCCTACCAGGTGATCA
>CAYMRG010000337.1:0-6201 GCA_964392555.1 uncultured candidatus Brocadiaceae bacterium | reverse complement strand
GAACCGGTTACCGAGTTGGAGGTTCGATCGATGGAGTTCACGCTGAAGAACGGAGTGGTCGCGGCGTCGTCGTTGACGGTCGCGGTGGTGGCGGGGGTGATCACGTGGCACGCGCTGACGCACAGCGAGACCGCGGCGGCCGGCGAGGTGCTGCGGGTGCCGGCGCAGTCGGCCGCGCCCGAGCCGACGTTGCTCGCCGAGAACGAACGGCTGCGCCAGCGCATCGGCGAGCTCGAACGGCTGAACGAGGCGCTGCAGACCCAGGCCGCGCGCACCGCGGCGCCGGACCAGGCGCGCCCGGCCGAGGCCGAGCCGACGCCCGCGAAGCCGCCGGACCTGGTGCCGGCCACCGGTTCGGTCGCGTTCGACGATCCGCGCTACGCCGCGGCGCTCGCGTCGGTCGACTGGCGGCTGGTCGGCGACACGACGCGCGACATGGGACCCTTGCTGGCGCAGCTGATGCAGCGCCTCGCCGCCGGCGAGGAGATGCCGCTCGACCTCGTCGCCAAGGTGTCGAAGCTCAACGCCAACCTGATCGACCAGCTGCCGGAGCTGATGAAGGCCAAGCTGCCCGGTTACGGCCCGAACGGCACCTTCACGCACCCGCTGGTGGTCGCGAATTCGCTGGCCAGCACGCTGGCCTCGTCCGGCATGCCGCTGAACGACGCGCAGCGCGCCGCGATCGACGGGCTCGTGCGCGTGTTCTCGGCCGAGAACGAATCGGCCGCGGCCCAGGAGCGCGACTTCTCGCTCGAGCAGCTGGCCGCCGAAGCCGAGCTCAAGGATCGCTTCTACCACGAGCTGTCGACGCGCCTGACGCCCGACCAGATGGCGATCATGTTCCCGACCGGTGCCGACGCCTACGACGGCGGCAGCCTGTTCCACTCGTCGCTGATGACGCAGCCGTACGCGGAGCCGGTGCAGGCCAAGGACGGCGCCGACTTCGCGCGGATCGCGGCCGGCAAGCTGCGCGAGTTCGTCGGCCTCGACGACGCGAAGGCGGCGCAGGCGCAGGCCATCATCGCCCGCTACGCCGCGGCGAAGCCGGAGATGTGGCAGGCGGGTCCAGGGCCGCGGCCCGCGGGCTCGGCGCTGCAGGCGTTGCGCATGCAGGTGCAGTTCCTGCAGGAGATCAGGCGCACCGTCGGCCTGTCGGCCGAACAGCTGGCCAAGCTCAAGGATCTGCGTCGCTTCCTGCTGCCGGCGTCGCCGCGCTGACCGCGGCGACGGCCAGCGCGCGCGCGAAGTCGGCGGGCAACGGCGCCGTCACCGCGATCCGCGCGCCGGTGCGCGGCTGGTCGAACGCGAGCGACGCGGCGTGCAGCAGGTGGCGACCGGCGGGGCCGGCGAGGCCGTCGGTCGCGGTGCCGCCGGACTTCACGTGCGCGACCCAGGCGAGGTACTCGTCGTCGCTGCGGCCGTAGAGCTTGTCGCCGACCAGCGGGTGACCGAGGTGCTCGAGATGCACGCGGATCTGGTGCGTTCGTCCGGTCTCGGGCACGGCGTGCACCAGCGTGCCGCGCGCGAGCCGACGCTGCACCGTGAAGTGCGTGATCGCCGCGCGCGCCTGTGGCGCCGTGGCGGCCAGCACGGTGCGGCGCGGGCCGATCCGACCGCCGGGCACCGGGCCGATCGGCGCGTCGACCGTCAGCCGTTCGCTGGCGAGGTGGCCGCGCACCAGCGCGAGGTAGGTCTTCGCGACCGAGCGCGTCTGCCACTGCGCCTGCAAGGCGGTGAACGCCGGCCGCGTCTTGGCCAGGACCAGCAGGCCGCTGGTCTCGCGATCGAGCCGGTGGACCGCCTCGAGCCGCGCACCACAGCGCGCTTCGAGCGCCGCGACGAACGTGTAGCCGAACGCGCCGACCCGCTGGACGACGTACAGCGGCGGCTTGTCGACGACGACGAGGTCGGCGTCTTCGTGGACGATCGTCGGCAGGTCGCACGGGCCGTCCGGCGCGGCGACGGCGAAGGCGATGCGATCGCCGGCCACGAGCCGCGCCGTGGCGTCGGCGGGAGCATCGTTGTGACGGATCCGCCCCGCGGCGATCTGCTGCTGCCAGCCCGCGATGTCGAAGTAGCGGAACCGTTCGGCGAGCCACGCCAGCAGCGGCTGGCCGGCGGCGCTCGCCGGTACGCGGGTGGTCAGCTGGTCCTGGCTGGCGTCGGACACGAACCTTCGGCGGGGGTGGCGCCGCCATCGGCGCAGGGCGCGGCACCATACCCACGTGGGCCACCGGCCGCTGGCGTTTCGCCTGATACGGCAGGGCGTCGCGGCCGACGCGCGGTCTTGGGTGCAGGTATTGGCCTGGTTGCGCCCAAGGCTAGCATGCTGAGCCTATGTCGATGAAACCGCTCACCCTCGTTGCGCTCGCGGCCGTTGCGTTGCAACTCCCCGCGCAGTCCCCGATCACGTCGTCGTTCGTCGGCGGTCTCGTGCTGACCAACACCAACCCGCCGCCGCAGACGGAGCTGTTCGATGTCACGATCCTCGATCCGGCTGGCGTGATGGTCCAGCGGTTCGACGTCAATGCCAACGTCAGCGCCGGCACCAACGGCCAGTTCGCCGTCTTCGTCACGGGCGTCGGCGGCACCGCGGTCGGCAACCAGCAGAATCCGGCCGCCTGGACGCAGGTCGCAGCCGCGAGCGTGACGCACAACGGTGGCCAGGTCGCGGTGACGCTGCCGACGCCGTTCTACCTCGCGCCGGGCACCTACGGCATGGCGCTCTACTACATCGGCATGAACCCGGTCTACACCAACCCGACCAGCGCCGGTCTGCCGCCGACCTACTCGAACAACGAGATCACGCTCGACATGACGTCGGCGCGCGTGCGCGCCTCGGACCTGACCGGGGCCTTCGCCGGCACGTCGGCCGGCTTCACGCCGCGCCACCCGAACATCCGCATGTACTACACCTCGGGGCCGACCGCGGTCGACTTCGTCGGCACGCCGACGACCGGCTCGTCGCCGCTGACGGTGCAGTTCACCAGCTACGCGGCCTCGGCCAACCCGGGCGGCATCCTCGCCTACCAGTGGGATTTCGGCGACGGCAACACGTCGGGCCTGGTGTCGCCTTCGCACACCTACACGACGTGCGGTGACTACACGGTGTCGCTGACGATCGTCGACGGCTTCGGCGTGTTCAGCGCCACGAAGACCAACTACATCACCACCGACGTCGTCACGCCGAGCTTCACCAACGCGCTGGTCGCGCCGCTGACGGTCCAGTTCACGGACACGTCCACCGGCGGCCCGCAGACCTGGGCCTGGGACTTCGACGGCGACAGCATCGTCGATTCGACGGCCCAGAACCCGATCTGGGTGTTCGCCAGCGGCTGCAGCGAAGCGACCGTGACGCTGACCACGACGCGCGCCTGCAAGACCGCGGTGCTGACGAAGAAGATCGCGGTCGCGTCGAGCCTCGAGACGACCTTCCAGTCGGGTCTGATCATCAGCGCGACCGCGACCGGCGGCACCAACTTCGTCGACGTCAACGTGACCAACCCGCTCGGCGTCACGGTGTGCGGCATGCACGTCAACAGCAACATCACCGCCGGCAACCCGCTGACCGTCAACGTCTGGCAGAAGGCCGGCACCTACGTCGGGGCGGTCGAGGACGCGACGCAGTGGCGCCAGGTCGCGACCGCGACGGTGACCTCGCAGGGCTACGCGAACCGCACCTTCGTGTCGTTCGCGCCGCCGATCCACCTCGCGTTCGGTCTGCACGGCCTCGGCATCGAGCAGGTCGGCGGCTCGCCGGCCTACACCAACCTCGGCGGCACGGTCTCGTACAGCAACGCCGACCTGACGCTGACCGCGGGCATGACGCAGCTGTCGCCGATCTTCGGCCCGGCCGCGACCTCGACGCAGTTCAGCCCGCGCATCTGGAACGGCGCGCTGCACTACTCGACGACGCTGACCAACGGTGCGGCCGGTTACGGCTACATCGGGGCCGGCTGCGCCGGCGCGCTCGGCGTGCCCGGCAACGTCGCCACCTCGCAGCCGATCATCGGCACGACCTCGGTCTGGACGATCAACCGCCTGCCGTTCGACATCGGCATCATGGTGCTCGGCGTGACCCGCGTGCCGCCGATCGACCTGGCGTTCCTCGGCATGCCGGGTTGCCCGCTCTACGAGAGCGCCGACTCGACGTTGACGATCGTCGGCACCGGCAACCAGGCGTCGCTGAGCTTCCCGATCCCGAACAACGTCGCCTTCCTGGGCTTCCAGATCTACAGCCAGGCGCTGTCGCTCGACTTCGCGGCGAACCCGTTCGGCTTCGCGATCTCCGACGCGGCGGTCGCCCTGATCGGCCAGTGAGCTGACGAGGCGCGGGTGCGGCCACCGGGTTCGAGTGCGAACACGGTGGCCGCGTCGCGTACGGGGCGCTTGCCGGTAGCGCGGCGGGGGCCAGCCCCTACGCTTCCGGGCCGTGAGCGATGCGGACCTCGAGCCTCGGCGGACGCACACCCGGATGGCGCTGCTGTCCCTGGTGGTCGCCGTCGTCCTGCTGGCGATCAAGTTCTGGGCCTACGCGCTGACCGGCTCGCAGGCCGTGTTCGGCGACGCGCTCGAGTCGATCGTCAACGTCGTCGCCGCCGCCGCGGCGCTGGGCGTGCTGGCCTACGCCGGTCGACCCGCCGATCGCGACCACCCGTTCGGTCACGGCAAGGTCGAGTTCTTCTCGGCGGCGTTCGAAGGCGGACTGATCGCGTTCGCGGCGCTGGTGATCCTCTGGCAGGCGGGCGACAAGCTGCTGCGCGGTGGCGAGCTGCGCGAACTCGATCTCGGTCTGTTGCTGACGGTGGCCGCCGGGATCGGCAACGGTGCGCTCGGCTGGTACCTGATCCGCTACGGTCGGCGGCACCACTCGGCGGCGGTCGAGGCCGATGGCCACCACGTGCTGTCGGACTTCTGGACCAGCGTCGGCGTGACGATCGGCCTGCTCGGCGTGCGCCTGACGGGGCTCGCGTGGCTCGACCCGTTGGCCGCGGCGCTGATGGCGTGCTGGCTGCTGCTGACCGGCTGGCGGCTGGTGCGGCGCGCCGCGGGTGCGCTGCTCGACGAAGAGGATCCGACGCTGCTGCGGCAGCTCGTCGAGGTCCTGGCGCCGCGCGTCCGCGAGGGCCTGATCCGCGTGCACCACCTGCGCGCCATCCGTTCCGGCTCGTTCCGCCACATCAGCGCCCACCTCGTCGTGCCCGAATTCTGGACGGTCCAGCAGGCCCACGATGCGGCCGAAGCCCTGGCGGCGACGGTGATGCACGACCTGCCCGGCGATGGCGAGATCGACTTCCACACCGACCCGTGCGAACGCGCCTACTGCGCCGCCTGCGACCTCGAGATCTGTTCGGTCCGACGGCAGCCGTTCGCCGGCCTCGAGCCGTTGACGGTCGAAGAGGCCGTGCAGCCGGATCCCGAAGTGCACCGTCAGTGGCGTGGGGGCGCGCGGGCGTGACGGCGACGTAGCGGCGTGTCGCGCCGGCGTGACGCGCGGCGCGGGCCCACGCAAGGCGGCGGCTGCCTCGCGGCCGGCACGAACGTTGTTCACGGCGGCCGCACCATGCCGAACGCCGTACCGTCGCCGCTGCCCGCCCTGCCGAACGCCCCGCGGCCGCGGATCCTGCTCGTCGAGGACGAACCGACGATCGCCGTCACGCTGCGCGACGACCTGGTCGACGAAGGCTGCGAGGTGACCGTGGTCGGCGATGGCAGCGAGGCGATCGGCGAGGTCGCGCGGTGGCCGCCCTGCGACGCGGTGATCGCCGACCTGCGGTTGCCCGGTGCCGACGGGCTGCGCGTGCTGGCGGCCGCGCGCTGCCACTGGCCGCTGGCCAGGCTGCTGCTGATCACGGCCCACGCCGGCGCCGTCCACCGCGACCGACTGCTGGCCGCCGGCGCGAGCCTGCTCGAGAAGCCGTTCGCCAACGCGCAGGTCGTCGCCTGGCTGCGTGGCGCATGAGGTTGCGATCCGGCGCGCCTGCCGCTGTCTGGATCGCCGGCTCGCGAATATAACCACCGGGCGTTCGTCGAACGCGCCCGCCGATGCCGCCGCCAACCGCCACCGCCGCCGTCGCCGCGTTCCGTCGGCGCACCGCATGGGGTTCGTTCGTCGGCGGTGGCCTGCGCGGTCTGACCGCCGTGGCGGTGGCGGGCGCGCTGGCGCAGCTCGGCGCGCGGTTGCTCGGCGGCTACCTTGTG
>CAYMRG010000336.1:0-6202 GCA_964392555.1 uncultured candidatus Brocadiaceae bacterium | reverse complement strand
AAGAGGCCGCAGGCACGCTGCAGCCTCCAGAGGCGACTACTACTCCCGCTCGCCAACGGCGAATCCGCTCGCCACGCGAGGAAACGCGGGAGTAGTAGATCAGGGCGACACTTCCTTGGCATCGACGTTGCTCATCCGCATGCCGCCGTTGACGAACAGCAGCGCCTGACCGAACACGCGCAGGCCGACCAGCGACGGGTCGTTGGGGATGTCGATGTCGGACTTGAACTCACCGTTGCCGTTGGTGACGCCGGCGCCGAGGATCACCGTCGAGGCCGGGTTCATCATCACCGCGAGCTCGGCGAACGGCACGAGGAACGTGGTGCCGAGCGCGGCGAGGTTCAACGCCAGCGTGCCGGGTGCTTCGATCGCCGTCGGGCGCATCGTGTGGCCGAGCGACGTGTTGCCGCCGATCGAGAACGAGTCCGGCACGACCTGGATCGAGGCGACCTCGAGCACGGTGCCGTTCCAGGTGCCGACCATCTCGACCATCTGGTTGTGGTAGAGCGCCAGGTTGATCGTCGGGCTCGCGAGCTGCGTGCCGACGAACTTGATGACGTGCGAGAAGCCGGGGCAGTAGTAGCAGCCGGCGGCGCTGCCGTCGGTGACCTGGCCACGGGCGACGACCGGGACCTGCGCGTGCAGCAGCGAGGCACCGGCGATGAGGAGGGCGGAGAGCTTGGTGAGGAGGGACATGGTGGAGTTCGGTTGGTTGGTGCGCGCCGCGATGTGCCGCGCGACACATGCCCGAATGCACCCGCCGTGCCACGCCGAGGCACCGGTCGAACCGTCCTGAACCCGGACAGCGGGCGTCCGGATCCGGGTCACCGCTCCTGGCTGGCGTCCGCGTTCGCCGGCCCGCGGCCGCGCTGCACCGCTCCCTCGACGAACAGGATCGTCCACGCCCGCCGCCCCAGCTCCGCCTGGATCTCCCGCACCTCGCGCCGCCAGGCGGCCGAAGCGCCGTCGTCCTCGCCACGATCGCCTTCGCCCGGGAGGCCACCGTCGCGCAGTTCCTGCACCATGCGCCGCGCCAGCGCCAGGCCGGCCCGGAACTCGGGATCCTCGGCCAGGATCGCCCCCAGGCCGGGCACCAGATCGCGCAGGGGATCGCCGGGCTCGCCCGTCATCGAGCGGGCGAGGGCGATCTGGATTCGGCACCAGAGTTCGACGGGATCCATGGGTGGCAGCCGGGCACCGGCTTCGGTGCGGGCACCCCTCATCTCCCGGAGCGCCTCCGCGAGTTTCACAATTCGCGGTGCGACGTGGGGCCGGTCGCCGCGAACGGTCGGCAGCACCGCGGGTTCGCGGCGGACCCGTCCGGCCGTTCGCCACCCGCCATGAATGCGTCACGTCGCCGCCGTCGGCGCGACGAAAACCCGTGCACATGGCGACGAACGGAGCGAACGACGACCCGGCGCGACCGGTGGCCGACGATCTGCCGGCGATCCCGGACGTGACCCTGCAGCGCGAGCTGGCGCGCGGCGGCATGGGCATCGTCTACCGCGGTCGCCAGGACTTCCTCGAGCGCGACGTCGCCGTCAAGCTGCTGGCACCGCAATGGCAGGGCGAACGGTTCGCCGCGCGCTTCCGCCGCGAGGCCAGGCTGCTCGCCGGCATCAAGCACCCGCACATCGTCGCCTGCTACGCCGCGGGCGTGACGCCGGCCGGTCAGCACTACCTGGTGATGGAGCTGGTCGAGGGCCCCACCCTCGCGCAGTGGATCGCGCGCCACGGCCCGGTGCCGGTGCCTGCCGCGGCGCGGCTCGTCGACCAGCTCGCGATGGCGCTCGGCCATGCCTGCGACCTCGGCGTGATCCACCGCGACGTCAAGACGGCGAACATCCTGCTCGAGGCACCGACCGGCACCGCGATCGACCCGTCGTTCCCGTTCGTGCCGAAGCTCGTCGATCTCGGCCTCGCGCGCATGGCGGCCGCCGATCCGGACCTCGCCCAGACCGCGCCCGGCGCGGTGATGGGCACGCCGGCGACGATGGCGCCCGAGCAGTTCGACGCGCCCGACCAGGTCGACTTCCGCGCCGACCTCTACGGGCTCGGCTGCGTGCTCTACGAGATGTTGACCGGCGAAGTGGCCTACGCCGACCAGCGCCTGACCGACCTCGTCGTCGCCAAACGCCAGCCACGCGGTCCCGATCCGTGCGCGCGCCGCCGCGACATCCCCGCACCGCTCGGTCAGCTGGTCACCGCGATGCTCGCCCAGAACCCGCAGGACCGCCCCGCCGACTACCGCACGCTGCGCGAACGCCTCGACGCGGCGGCGCGGGCGCCGGTCGCGATGCCGCCGGTGGCCGCAGCAGGCTCGCCGCCGTCCGGTCCGGGGCTGCTGCAGACCGCGGAGTTCGAGTTCCTCGCCGCCGGCGGTCCGGTGGCGACGCCGCCAGCGGCCGACGCCGCGTTCGTCTCGCAGATCGTCGCGCCGCCCGCTGCGCCACCGGCGCCGCCGGCCAAGGTCGCGACCGCGCCGAAGCCGCGCGTGATCGGCGCCAGGGCCACGGCGCAGCCCACGCCCGCGCGCGGCGCGCGCCGCTGGCTCGCGATCGGCACGGCAGCGGCGGTCGCGACGTTCGCGGCGGTGCCGCTGTTGCACCGCACCCCACCGACCGATGCCGAGCCGCTGGCACCCGCCGCAGCGACCACGCCGGCGCCCGCGACCGGGATCGCCGCCGCGAACCACCGCCCCGAGGTCGAGCTGCTCGGGGTCAGCGGCGAGCTGCGCCGCGGCCATCGCTACCTGCTGCGCAGCCGCAGCCACGACGCCGACGGCGACACCCTGCAGTACCAATGGTCGGTGCAGCCGCCGGACGCCGCGACCCTGGCGACGCCGACGGACGAATCGACCGCATTGCAGCACGCCCGGCTGCCCGGCGACGAGTTCACGATCGCGCTCGCCGTGCGCGACGGCCGCGACGTCACGACGACCGAGCAGCATGTCGCGGTCCGCTACCCGCCGCAGAACCTGCTCGCGGACTTCCTGGCCCCGGACGGCCCCTGGCAACCGGGCGGGCGCCTGCGCCTGGCCTGGCGCCAGCGCGAGGACGGCACGGTGGTCGCGAACGCGCTCGACCTGCCGTGCCTCCGCACCTACGCCCTGACCGGCGCGGTGTGGCGGATCGGCGGCCGGCTCGTGCCCGAGCGCGCCGACGTGCGCGGCACCGGCCACACCAGCTACGCGCAGGCGGCGGTCGGGTTACGCCTGACGCCGCAGCGGCAGATCGCGATCGTCGGCGTGCGCGATGGCGCGAACGGCGAACACTGGACGTTGTCGGTGCAGCAGATCGTGCGCGACGACGCGCGCGGCAATGGCACCGGCAACGGCTTCGCGCTGCGCGCGATCCCCGAAGCGGTCCAGGCGACGGTCGAGGCGACGAACCCGTCGGCCGCCCGGTTCACCTTGACCCGCCGCGGCCGCGAGCTGCGGCTCGCGTTCGGCTTCGGCGACCAGGACCTGAGCGGCCTGCACATCGAGACGCTCGGCGAGGAGCCGCCGAACGTCGGCCTGATCCTGATCGCGCGCGGCGGGCGCGTGCTGTTCCCGGAGCTGTCGCTCTGGTGACACCCGCCCGCGCCGGCACACTTCACTGCAGCTCGATGCGGTGCGCGTCGCTCGTCGACAGCAGGCCGTTGCGGGCCTCGGCGTCGAGGTAGACGCCCTGCAGGCGGATGGTCGTGCCGGCGTAGCCGGGCGGCACGAACAGGCTCCACAGGGCTGGCTGCGTGCCGGTGATGCCGTACTGGACGAGCAGCGCACCGCTGCCAACCTGCACACCCGGCAGCGGGCCGACCGGCGGCGTGCCACCGGTGGCATAGACGTCCGCGGCGAGGATGTAGACGAGGTTGCTGGTGACGCCGAAGGCCTGGTGGATCTCAGCGCTGACCGTGGCGAACGGCGCGGCCTGCTTGACGGTCGGGGTCAGGGTGGCGGTGCCGTTGACACCGGTCTTCAGCTCGCAGTGCTCGCCCGTGCCGTGCATCGCGTCCGGGGTCACGACCGTGAACTCGGCCTTGAAGTCGTTGTTCGCGTCGGTGTTGTTGCCGAAGTACGAGTAGTTGGGGTCGAGCACGCACAGGAAGATGTAGGCGGCGCCCGGCGGAACCTGGACCGTCACGCCGTTGTCCCACGAGTTGCGCGAGATGACGAAGTCCTGCGGAATGTCCGTGGACTGTTGGGCATAGTAGGTCACAGCCGTGGCCACGTGCGGGCCGGCTGCGATCGCATCCGGTACGCGCTGCAGCAGGGAGGAGGCATTCGGCAGCAGCGTGATCGTCGAGCTGAACACGGCGACCAGGCCGCGATCGGTCTCGGATCCACCGCCGTCGGCATAGAGGCCGACGGTCTTGATGTTCAGGAACTGCCCGGGCGCCGCGCCCACCGCCGACAGCGGGATCCCGGGCGACGGCACGGCGCTGAGATCGTTGTTGATGCGGAGGTAGGTTGCCTTTGGGTTGACCGGAACCTGGATCTGGGCGGTCAGTTCGGCGGCGAACGCCAGGGTGAGGAGGGAAACGACGCAGGGGAGGGTGTTCATGACTTGCTGCAGGGAGCAGCGACCCCGCGCGGCAAAACGCTGCTCGCCCGACGGAAAAAATCGCCGCCGAAGGACGCAGCCCGGGGGGCCGCAGTCCCCACCCCAGTCTGCCCACAGTTGCCAATCGACCGCAAACCGGCATCGACGACGCTTTCCGGTGGCACCAGCCGCCCGGAGGATTCGCGATGGCATCGACGCGTTCGTCCCTCACTTGTTCGACCTACGAACTGCTGCAGCGGCACGGGGTGAGCCGCCGCGACTTCCTGGCCTTCTGCGCGACGACCACCGCCGCGATGGGCCTCGACAGCCGCCGCATCCCCGAGGTCATCGCCGCGCTCGAGAACAAGCCGCGCCTGCCGGTGATCTGGCTGCACGGCCTCGAATGCACCTGCTGCAGCGAATCGTTCATCCGCAGCTCGCACCCGATCGCGCAGGACATCGTCCTGAACATGATCTCGCTCGACTACGACGACACGCTGCAGGCCGCGGCGGGTCACCAGGTCGAGCAGATCCGCAGGGACCTCATCGCGGCGGCGAAGCAGGGCAAGACGAAGTACGTGCTCGCCGTCGAGGGCAACGCGCCGACCAAGGACGGCGGCGTCTACTGCACGGTCGCCGGCGAGACGTTCGAGAGCATCCTGCGCGAGACCGCGGCGCACGCCGAGTTCGTGATCGCGTGGGGCTCGTGCGCGTGCAACGGCTGCGTGCAGGCCGCCGCGCCGAACCCGACCGGCGCGAAGCCGATCCACGAGCTGATCCACGACAAGCCGATCGTCAAGGTGCCCGGCTGCCCGCCGATCGCCGAGGTGATGACCGGCGTGCTGACCTACGTGCTGACGTTCGGCCGGCTGCCGGAGCTCGATCGCCAGGGCCGCCCGCTGATGTTCTACAAGCAGCGGCTGCACGACAAATGCCTGCGGCGCGCGTTCTTCGACAACGGCCAGTTCGTCGAGCAGTGGGACGACGACGGCGCGAAGAAGGGCTGGTGCCTCTACAAGATGGGCTGCCGCGGCCCCACCACCTACAACTCGTGCGCGACGTTCAAGTGGAACGGCGGCGTGTCGTGGCCGATCGGCTCGGGCCACGGCTGCATCGGTTGCAGCGAGAACAATTTCTGGGACGACGGCCCGTTCTACGAACGCCTGTCGCACACCGTCGTGCCGGGCATCGAGGCCTCGGCGCAGAAGATCGGCGTCGCGCTGACCGCCGCCGCCGCCGTCGGCGTCGGCGCGCACCTGGCCGCGCTCGCGATCAACCGCGGCCGCAAGGCCGTCAAGGAAGGCGCGGATTCGCAGGAGGTGCAGTCGTGACCGCCACCCGTGTCGTCGTCGATCCCGTCACCCGCATCGAAGGCCACCTGCGCGTCGAGGCGATGGTCGACGACAAGGGCGTCATCACCGAGGCGCTGTCGTCGGGCACGATGTGGCGTGGCCTCGAGCTGATCCTGCAGGGCCGCGATCCGCGCGACGCCTGGGCGTTCACCGAACGCATCTGCGGCGTCTGCACGACCGTGCACGCGCTCGCGTCGGTGCGCAGCGTCGAGGACGCGCTCGGCATCAAGGTGCCGGTCGTCGCCGAGATCGTCCGCAACATCATGTTCCTGACGCAGATGGTGCAGGACCACGTCATCCACTTCTACCACCTGCACGCGCTCG
>CAYMRG010000335.1:0-6203 GCA_964392555.1 uncultured candidatus Brocadiaceae bacterium | reverse complement strand
GCGAGCCGCGTGCTGTGCAGCAGCGTGCGGTCGACGCCGAACGTCGCGCGCGCGGCCGCGTTGGCGGCGGCGTCGCCGTAGCGCGGGTCGCCGAGCAGCGGGTGGCCGATCGCCGCGAGGTGCACGCGGATCTGGTGGGTGCGGCCGGTCTCGAGCCGCACGCGCACCAGCGTCGCGTCCTTGCGGCGCGCGATCGTCGTCACGTGCGACACGGCCGCCTGGCCCGCGGCGCGGTCGACGATCGTCTTCGGCCGGTCGCCGCGCGGCTCGTCGAGCACGCGCAGCGGCAGGTCGATCGTGCGCCGCTCGTCGGCGAGCGCGCCGGCGGTGATGGCGAGGTACTCGCGCGTGATCTCGTTGCGTTCCATCGCGACGCCGAGCGCGCGCAGCGCGGCGGGATCGCGACCGATGAGCAGCAGTCCGGAGGCCTCGCGGTCGAGGCGATGGGCGAGGCCGGCGCCGGGCATGCCCGCGGCCAGCATGTCGGCGAGCGAACGCGTGACCAGCGGCCCCTTGTGCACGGCGAGGCCGGGCGGCTTCTGCAGCACGAGCGTCGCTTCGTCGGCGAAGGCGACCGCGGCGCCGAGTCGCACGGCGACCTCGGCGTGTTCGGGCGCCCAGGTGACGACGTCACCGTCGCGCAGCCGGGTCAGCGCCTCGGCGCGCACGCCGCCGATGCCGACCGCGCCGGCGGCGCAGAGGTCGCGGGCGCGCTGCCGCGAGACCCCGGTCAGGCGGTGCAGTGCGGCGTCCAGGCGCGCGCCGGCGAAGGCCGCGTCGACCGTCAGGTTGCTCGGCAAGCGGTGCAGCTCAGCGGTGGGCGGCGCCGAGCAGGTCGACGAAGCGCTTGAACAGGTAGAGCGCGTC
Organism: uncultured candidatus Brocadiaceae bacterium; assembly: GCA_964392555.1. Lineage (GTDB taxonomy): Bacteria > Planctomycetota > UBA1135 > UBA1135 > UBA2386 > CAYMRG01. The sequence continues at coordinate 5,336 of CAYMRG010000335.1, read as the reverse complement.
GTGCGGGCCCGGCGCGGCTTCGGGGTGGTACTGCACGGAGAACACCGGCAGCTCCTTGTGGCGCAGACCCTCGACCGTGTCGTCGTTGAGGTTCTTGTGCGTGACCTCGACGCCGTCGGGCAGCGACCGCGGATCGACCGCGTAGCTGTGGTTCTGCGACGTGATCTCGACCTTGTCGGTCGACAGGTCGATCACCGGCTGGTTGCCGCCGTGGTGGCCGAACTTCATCTTGTAGGTCTTGCCGCCGAACACGTGCGCGAGGATCTGGTGACCGAGGCAGATGCCGAACACCGGCACCTTGCGGACCAGCACCTTCGCCGCCTCGATCGCGTAGCCGCAGATCGCCGGGTCGCCCGGGCCGTTGCTGAGGAACACCCCGTCCGGCGCGAAGTCGAGCACCTTCGCCGCCGGCGTCTGGGCCGGCACGACGGTGACGTCGAGGCCGCACGCGGCCAGCGAACGCAGGATGTTGCGCTTGGCGCCGAAGTCGTAGGCGACGATGCGCGGGCGCCGTTCGCCGGACAGCGCCGGCGGCGGCGGCGAGAACGTCGATTCGTAGCCCTTGTCCCAATGGTAGGGCGCGGCGGTCGTCACCTTCAGCACGTGGTCGACGTCGGCGACGCGCGGCGCCTGGCGGACCCGAGCCACCAGCTCCGCGTCTGTGCTCTGCGTGTCGCGCGTGATCAGCACGCGCTGCTCGCCGCGGTCGCGGACCGCGCGCGTCAGCATGCGGGTGTCGACGCCCTCGATGCCCGGCACGCCGTGCTGCGCGAGGTAGTCGGACAGCTCGGTGCCCGAACGGAAGTTGCTGGCCCGGTGGCAGACCTCGTGGACGACCAGTCCGGACAGCCACAGCTTCGCCGACTCCTCGTCCTCGCTGTTGACGCCGTAGTTGCCGATGTGCGGTTGCGTCAGCAGCACGGTCTGCCCGCGGTAGCTCGGATCGGTCAGGATCTCCTGGTAGCCGATCATCGACGTGTTGAACACCAGCTCGCCGATCGAGTCGTTGGCGGCGCCGAAGCCGCGGCCCACGAGCACGGTGCCATCTTCGAGGACGAGACGGGCGGCGGGGCGGGCGGGGCGGTTGGTCACTTCGGTTCGGGGGTGGTCAGATCGTGGTTGCGGTGGCCGTCTGCAGGTTGATCTGCGACGCGAGATAGCCGGCGCCGAAACCGTTGTCAATGTTGACCACCGCGACGCCGGCGGCGCACGAATTCAGCATGCCGAGCAGCGCCGTCAGCCCGCCGAACGACGCGCCGTAGCCGACGCTGGTCGGCACGGCGACGACCGGGCGGTGCAGCAGGCCGGCGAGCACCGAGGGCAGCGCGCCCTCCATGCCGGCGACGACGACCACGACGTTGGCGCGGCGGATCGCCTCGAGGTGGCCGAGCACGCGGTGCAGGCCGGCGACGCCGACGTCGCGGTAGCCGACGACGCGGTTGCCGCCGATCCGCAGCGTCACGGTGGCTTCCTCGGCGACCGGCAGGTCGGCGGTGCCGGCGCTGACGACGGCGACGTGACCCCGCTCGGGCAGGTCGGCCGGCGCCACCGTGATGCAGCGGGCCCGCTCGTGGAAGTGGGCCTGCGGCAGCCGCGCGCGCACCGCCTCGGCGTGGTCGCGATCGGCGCGCGTCAGCAGCACGCGGTCGGCGCGCGTGAGGATCTCGGCGGCGATCGCCGCGGCGTCGCTCGGCGTCTTGCCCTGGCAGAACACGACCTCGGGGAAACCGCAGCGGCGGGCGCGGTCGTGGTCGACGGTGGCGAAGCCGAGGTCCTTCGGCGGCACGAAGGCCAGCCCGGCGGGAGCCGCCTGCAGCCGCGCCACGGCGTCGTCGATCGATCGTTCTCCGCGCTGCACCTCGAGCAGCAGGCGCCGGAGCGCCGCCGGGTCGCCGGGCCCGGTCATCGCCGTGCCTTGGCCTTGCCGCCCGCCTGCGGCGTCGCGATCGCGTCGAGTTCGAGCGTGGCCGCGCGCCCTTCGCGCAGCAGCAGCGAACCGAGGCTCGCGATCATCGCGCCGTTGTCCGAGCACAGGCTCATGTCGGGCAGCACGAGCCGCAGGCGCGACAGGACCGGGTCGGTGTGCAGCCGTTCGCGCAGGCGGGTGTTGCGCGCGACGCCGCCGCCGATGCACAGCGCCGCGACCGGGTGGCGTTCGGCGGCGCGCCGCAGCTTGGTCACGAGCACGTCGACGACGGCTTCCTGGTAGGCGCACGCCAGATCCCGCAGCGTGTCGCCGACCGGTTCGACGCCCGGGCCGTCGCCCTGCGGCCGCAGCGTGTAGCGCAGCGCCGTCTTCAGCCCCGAGAACGAGAAGTCGAGCGAGTCGGGACCGAGCAGGCTGCGCGGCAGGTCGAAGGCGCGCGGGTCGCCGCCCTCGGCGGCGCGCTGGATCGCCGGGCCACCGGGGTAGGGCAGCCCGAGCAGCGCCGCGCCCTTGTCGAGCGCTTCGCCGGCCGCATCGTCGCGGGTCGTGCCGAGTCGTTCGGTGCGGCCCGGCGCGCCGACCAGATAGAGCGCGGTGTGGCCGCCCGACGCGACCAGCGCCAGCGCCGGCACCGGCATGTCGGGTGCTGCGAGGAAGCCGGTGTGCACGTGGGCCTGCACGTGGTCGACGCCGAGCAGCGGCAGGTCGAAGCGCCAGCACAGCGCCTTCGCCGCGGCCAACCCGACCAGCAGGCAGCCGACCATGCCCGGGCGATGCGTGACGGCGACCGCGGTCAGGTCGGCGGGGGTCACGCCGGCGTCGTGCAGCGCGGCGTCGACGATCGGCAGGATGCGCTCGGTGTGCGAACGGCTCGCGACCTCCGGCACGACGCCGCGCCAGCGGGCGTGCAGGTGGACCTGCGAATGCACGACGTTGCTGAGCACGCGGTGGCCGTCGGCGACGACCGCCGCCGCCGTCTCGTCGCACGACGTCTCGATGCCGAGGATCAGTTCGGTCACGGGGCGAACATGCTACCGGCCGCGCCCGGGCCGGTCACTTGCCGGTGGCGGCCATCGTCAGCGTGGCGAGCGCCTGGGCGAGCTGGGCGTCGTCGGCCGGCTGCAGCGGCTGGGGCACCGGGATCTGCCATTTGGCCGCTGCGGCCAGGAAGGCCTCGCGCCAGGCTTCGGGCGGCTCCTGGCGCTGCACGAGCAGCTGCGCGACGGCGACCTCCCGGTCGCGCGGCAGCGGCACCGCGACGTCCGGAGCGATGCCGCCGTCGTCCGGTGGTTTCGCCGCCGCGCCGTTGATCGGGCTGCCGGCATGCGGATCGCGGCGATGCGTGCGGTTCACGTTGCGCCCGTTCGGCGTGTAGTAGTAGCCGGTCGTCAGCTTGAGGCGGAAGTCGCGGTAGCTGTAGATCGTGTTCACGCAGCCCTTGCCGTAGCTGCGTTCGCCGACGATCGTCGCGCGCTGATGGTCCTGCAGGCAGCCGGCGAACACCTCGCTGGCGCTCGCCGAATCGCCGTTCAGCAGCAGCACCAGCGGCAGGTCGGGCCACTTGCACTGGTCGGGCGAGGCCTCGTACTTCTCGAGCAGCTCGCCGCGGCGGCGTTGCGAGACGATCGTGCCCGACGCGACGAACAGGCGCGCCATCGCGACGCATTCGTCGAGGCTGCCGCCGGGGTTGAAGCGCAGGTCGACGATCAGCCCGCGCAGCGGCCGTTGCGCCTGCAGCGCCGCGATCGCCTGCTGCATCTGCCCGGCGGCGCCGCCGTGGAAGTCCGAGACGTAGAGGTAGCCGAGCCCGTGTTCGGCATCGAGCCACTGCGCCCACTTGACGCTGCGCTTCTGCACGTCACCGCGCCGCACCACCACGTCGCGCGGTGCCTCGTCGCGCTGCACCGTGAGGCGCACCTCGGTGTCCGGCTCGCCGCGGACCATCTCGGCGACCTTGTCGAGTGACGTGCCGACGATCGTCGTGCCGTCGACGGCGACGATCAGGTCGCCGGGGCGCAGGCCGGCCCGTTCGGCGCCGCCGCCCGGAAACGGGTAGCAGACGACGGCGCCGCGTGCGTCGGGGTGCATCACCATGCCGACGCCTGCATACCGGCCGGTGCTGGTCTCGTCGTAGCGGGCCACCTCGTCGGGGGGCACGTAGTGGCTGTACTCGTCGAGGCCGTCCAGCATGCCCTCGATCGCCGCGTCCAGCAGCCGGTGGCCGTCCTGGGGTTCGACGTGCTCCTGCAGGACCTTGTTGTAGACGAGCTCGAGGGCGGTCGCCTGCGGATCGGGCAGGTCGGCGATGTGGCGCTTGCCGACCAGGACACCGGCGACGAACGCCGCCACCACCAGGACCCAGTTGGCCACCAGGAACCAGAGTGGCAGGCGAGGTTGCTGTTCCATCGGCGCATCGTATTGTCGCGGGGGATGGCGCGCATTCTCGTCGTCGACGACACACCGCAGAACCTGACGCTCATCGAGCTCTACCTGCGGAACACCGAGTTCGAAGTGGTCACGGCCGCCAACGGTCACGACGCGCTCGAGCTCTGCTTCGAGCAGACGTTCGAGCTGATCCTGCTCGACGTCGCGATGCCGGGCGTCGACGGCTTCGAGGTGTGCCGTCGGCTGAAGAACGACGCGCGCACCGCGTTCGTGCCGGTGATCTTCCTGACCGGCCGCCTCAGCGATGAATCGGAGAAGCTCGCCGCCTACCAGCTCGGCGCCGTCGACTACATCCAGAAGCCGATCAACCGCGAAGAGCTGGTGGCGCGCATCCGCGTGATGCTGCAGCTCGAACAGGTGCGCTCGCGGCTCGATCGCGAGAACTCGCTGCTGCGACGGCAGCTCGAGGACTCGCAGCGCAACATCGACGACCAGCGGCAGCTGGTCGGCGACCTGCAGCAGCTTCGCCGCGAACTCACCGACCTGCGCGCACTGGGCCTGATCGTGCTGGCGCCCGGGCAGGTGGTCGAGTTCGCCGACAGCGCGGCGGTCGGGCTGTTCCCCGACCTCGAGGTCGACCGCCCGCTGACCGCGGCCGGGCACGCCGCGGCCCGCCTCGCGCGGCTCGTCGACGAGGGCGCGCGCAGCCTCGACCTGCAGCTGCCGGGCGACGAGGAGACGGTGCGCGCCGTGCAGGTGCGGGTGCGCGACCTCGCCGACCAGCGGCGTCTGCTGCTGCTGCACGACGTCTCGCGCGTGCGCGGGCTCGAGCGACGGATGGCCGACCGCGAAGTGCTCGACGCCGCCGCGGTGCGGCCGAAGGTCGAACGCGGCTATTCGATCACCGAATTCGTCGGCCGCTCGGCCAGCGTCGAGCGGCTCGCCGACGAGGTCGGGCGGCTGCGCGAGAGCCGTTCGACCGTGCTGGTCTACGGCGAGAGCGGCACCGGCAAGGAGCTGATCG
>CAYMRG010000334.1:0-6222 GCA_964392555.1 uncultured candidatus Brocadiaceae bacterium | reverse complement strand
CGCCCGAACGGACGATCGAGCTCCCGCGCGCGCCGCTCTCCAGTTCGACTACGACATCGACGGTGGGGGTGCCGCGCGAATCGAGGACTTCGCGGCCTTGCACGTGGATGATGGAGCTCATGATCCCGCAAGGGATAGCGGCTGACCGTCCACGTCGGCAAGGTTGCTGTGGGCGTACGTCAGCGGCGCGCAGCGCGGGCGCCTTCTCCGGTTGGGGAAGACATTCCCCAACGGGCGGGCGTCGGCCGGGGGGCCAGCGCGCGGTCGAACTCGCCGCACTCGGTGTCCCAGAGGCAGGCCGAGCAGCCGCAGGTCGCGCAGGCGAAGGTGTAGGAGTCGTCGTCGCCGTCGTCGGCGAGCGGGTGGCGGCGGAGCCGCAGGGTGCGTGGGGTAGGGGTCATGTTCGCCCGGAATCGTCGCCGATCCGGGTGCGCTCCGCAGCCCTTGCCGCCGACATCGCAAGTGGCACGGAATGGCGCAAAACCGCCCAAATCCTCGCGAATTCGATGTCGGCGTAGTGCCGGTCCGGTGGGCCGGATCCGGCGTGCGCCGGCCCGCTGGGGAGGTCCGCCCGGCTACACCCAGCTGTTGGTCAACAGCTCGCCCATGCCACCCGCACCAGGCACGATATATTGGACGTCGTTGAGGCCCCGTTCCTCTGCCGCGTAAAGACCCGGCGCGCTGGCGAGGGCCCGTTCGCTGGACAGTCCTCGGTCGAGGCGGCCGGAATAAATCCTCACCCCGGGCAGGGCCTGCGTGACCCGCAGGATCGCCTCGGGGGTCACCATCAGGTGCGCGGCGACCAGGCGACGAGGCGGCGGACCACCGAGTTCGCGGTAGACCTCGACGGCGCGACAGACCGTGCCGCCGGTCGCGCCCATCGGATCGGGGATCAGCACGACGGCATCGCCGACCGGGCCGCCGATCTTGCTGCCGTCGAGCCGGACGCCGGTGACATGGTGCTGGTCGTCGACGACGCGTGACAGGTTGAGGAAGTCGATGCGGACGTGTTCGGGCGGCAGCACCTCGATCGCCGCTTCGTAGCAGGCCTGGGCCGGCAGGATGCCGGCGCGGATCACGGCGCAGATGACCAGCCGCGTGTCGCGGCAGAGCTGCGGCCCCTGGACGAAGGCGCGCGGTTCGCTGGCCGTCATGCGCGTCGGCACGCGCTGTTCGCGCACCGGGAACTCGCGCGCCAGCACGTCCTGCAGCAGGCGCCGGTAGGCGGTGCGGACCAGCGACGGCACCTGCGCGGTGCCGGTGGACGGACTGCCGATGCGGGCCAGCAGCGTCGCCAGGTAGGGGTCCGCGAACAGGTGGACGTCGGGGCCGTAGTGGTGGGGGAGCATGGCGCGGGGCCGGCCACCATACCCGCCGCCCGCGCCGGTCGAGCATGGCGGCCGGCCGGCGAATGGCTACCGTTCCGGGCCATGCTCGGCGCCCTCCTGTCGTTCGCCGCGGTGCTGTCGCCCCAGGGCAGCGAAGCGGATGCCCCCGTCGGCGTGACGATCGTCGTCGTCGCCGTCGGCCAAGGTGACGGCATCGTCGTGCGCGCGCCGGACGGCCAGGTGCACGTCATCGACGCCGGGCCACCGGGCGCCGGCACCGCGTTCGTGCTGCCGGTCGTCGACGGCCTGCAGCCGCAGAGCTACGGCTACACCTTCCTGACGCACTACCACGACGACCACATGGGCGGCATGGACGAGGTGCTGGCGCGCCCGTTCCAGCTGGCCTGCGACCGCGGCGACCTGCGCCGCCTCAGCGCGACGCCGTCGATGACCAGCTACCTTGCCGCGGCCGGCGCGCGGCGCACGAGCGTGCTGCCCGGCGACACGTTCCAGCTCGGCGGCGGCGCCACGCTCGAGGTGGTCGCCGTCGACGGCCACGTGCTCGGCGGCGCGTTCGTCGACCCGCTGCCCTCGGCGCAGGAGGAGAACTCGCGCTCGGTCGCGTTGAAGCTCGTCTACGGTGACTTCGCGATGTGGCTCGGCGGCGACCTGACCGGCGGCGCCAGCAGCACCGTCGACGTCGAGACGCCGGCCGCGCTCGCCTGTGGTGACGTCGAGGTCTACAAGCTCGACCACCACGGCTCGACGACGTCGAGCAACCAGAACCTCGTCTCGCTGCTCGCGCCCGAACTGGCCGTCGTCAGCTGCGGCGCCGGCAACTCCTACGGCCACCCGAACAGCACGGTCGTCAACCGCCTCAACCAGGCCGCCGCGGCGCGCGCGTTGTTCTCGACCACGACCGGCAGCGCCAACACGATCGGCTTCGGCGTCACCGGCGACCTGCGCATCGACAGCGATGGCTACCGCTACCGCGCGACCGCGGCGAACGGCGACTTCCTCGACTTCTACTGCGACGAGGTGCCGCTGCCGGCCCTGCAGCCCGGCCAGGTCCGCATCAGCGAAGTGCAGCGCAACCCCAACCTGGTGCCCGACACCAACGGCGAATACGTCGAGGTCGAGAACCTCGGGGCGCGCCCGGTGAGCCTGCGCGGCCTGCGCCTGTCCGACAACGGCGCCGCGGTGACGATCGCCAGCAACTTCGCGCTCGTGCCCGGCCGGCCGATGCTGTTCCAGGTCGATGGCGCGCCGAGCCGCAACGGCGGCCAGCCGATGGGCATGGCGCTGCCGTACGCGTCGCTGTCGCTCGGCGACACGACCGACACCGTGACGATCGACCAGGCCGGTCTGCTGATCGACCAGGTCGCCTACGGCAGCGGCTTCCCCGGCGGTGCCGGCGTCGCCGCCGAACGCGTCGACCTGCTGGCGGCGGCGAGCGCCGGCAACTTCGCCGCCGCGACGACCGCCTACGGCCCCGGCGATCTCGGCTCGCCGGGTCGCCGCAACAGCGCGGACGCGACCAGCTACCCGGTGCTGTGCGACGTGTCCGTGCAGCCGCACAGCTTCACCGTCCACGGCACCGCGCTCGGCCAGCCGTGGATGATCTCGGTGCTGGCGCTGTCCTACGCGACGACGCCGGCGACGCCGTTCCTCGGCGCGTCGATCCCGCTCGCGTTCGATCCGCTGTTCCAGGCCGGCCTCGGCGCCGCCGGCGCGATCGACCTCGTGCCCGTGGGTGGCTACCGCTCGATGCGCGTCGACATCCCCAATCCCAACCCCGTCGCCGGCCTGACCCTCTACGCCGCGCACATCGTCATCGACTGGACCACCTGGACCGTGCCAGGGGTTTCGGCGCCCGTTCCGTTCGTCCTGCCGTGAAGTCCTCCCAACCCGTCGCTCCGCCGTTCCGCGTCCTGATCTCGCACGAGCAGATCCTGCGCCGCTGCCACGAACTCGCCCGCGCGATCTCGGCCGACCTCGCCGGCGAACCGCCGATGCTGGTCGCCGTGATCGAAGGCGCGCGGCCGTTCGCCCGGCAGCTGCAGAAGGTGCTGCCCGGCGGGCTGCCGGTCCACGAGGTCCGCGCCTCGTCGTACGGCGGCGGCACGCAGAGTTCGGGCCGCGTCGAGCTGTCGACCGGCAGGGACCTGCCGTGGCGCGGCCAGCACGTGCTGCTGCTCGAGGACATCGTCGACACCGGCCGGACGATCGACGCGCTGCGTCGCCACTGCCTCGGCCACGGCGCGGCGAGCTGCCGCGTCGCGACGCTGCTCAGCAAGCCGTCGCGTCGCGTCGTCGACGTGACGCTCGAGTACGTCGGCTTCACGATCCCGGACGAGTTCGTGCTGGGGTTCGGCATGGACCTCGACGGGCGCTATCGCGAACTGCCCGACGTCGTCGTCTACGAGGCCGAGGTCGAGCGGGCTTTTGGCCGCAGCGGCGCCACCTAGCGAGCGCGCCGAGCGCGCCGCTTTCGCCGTCCTGCGGCGTCAGGCGAGCCCGAAGCGTGCTCGGCGGGGCGAAGGCCCCGCCTCCGCGCGCTTCGGGTCGCCTTCCTTGCAGGACGACGAAATCGGCGCGCTCGGGTGGGGTGCGTTGCTTCGCTGGCTTGCGGCGGTGGGGGCTGGTGAGACGTGTGGGCTGCGGGTGCGGGGCGCGAAGGTGTCGCGGGGGTTGTGCGGTCATGAACGTCGCTTCGCTGTGGGCGCTGCGGGGCGGGTGATGTGCGCAGGGAAGGCGTCTTCACGCTGCGTTGTGGGGGCCGAAGTGCGGGGTGAGGGATGGTGCCGGGGTCGGTGTCGATCGCCCGGTAGGTGCGGCGCATGGTCTGGTTCGCAAGGCGACGGACCGGTGGGGCCGGGGTGGCTCCGTGCCGTGTGCGCCACGTGAGGGCGGGGTCGCGAGGCCCAGTCTCGAGGGCCATTCGCCCGGCGCGATGGGAGGTGCCGGTGGCCTCGGTGCTGCCAGGTGTTGCCGGTCGCCTCGGCCGGGCTACGGCACTTCGCTCCAACCACGGCCCTCCAGCCCGAACTTGGGCATCTGGACAGGTATTCGCGACCAAGGTAGGTTCGCTGGGCACTGCGGCGTGCCCCTGTCACACCCGCCGCTCCCCTTTTCTTAGCTCCGGAGTCCCATGAGGATCCTCACGACCCTGCTCGGCGCGACCTTCGTCGTCGCCGCCAATGCGCAATCTCCGTTGATCATGCAGCCGACGGGCAGCACCTACGGATGGACCGTTCCGCCGGCGAGCGGCCAGACATTCTTCAACCTGACGGTCAACTCGCAGCTGACTCTGCAAGCGCTGACCGCGCCTGTGTTCACGGCGGCCGGCACGATCGGCCAGCTCGAGGTGTACATCACCAACACCGCGACGACCTACGTCGGCAACGAGACCAACGCCGCGGCCTGGACGAAGGTCGCGAGCGGCTTCCTCACCGCCAAGGGCACCGTCGGTTCGCTGGCCAACCTCTCGGCCGTGTCGTGCCAGGTCGCGATCGCCGGTGGTGGCCTCGTGCTCCAGCCGGGCACCCACGGCGTCGCCATCCGCTACATCAACCTCGCGCCGGTCCTGCAGGCCGTCGCGGCACCCCAGACGTTCTCGACCACCGAGATGACCACCTCGGGCGGCGCCGTCCAGTACACGGCCTTCGCTTCGACGCCGACGGCGCCGCCGTCCGGTTTCACCGGGTGGAGCTGGTGGGGCAGCATCGACTACGCCAACGGCGCCGTGCCGCACGCCTGCGCCGAGATCTCGCCGTACGGCGCGGGTTGCTACACGAAGGTCGGCTCCTTCTACCAGGAGTTCACGTCGGCCGCTGCGGCCAGCACCGGGCTGACCGGTCGCTCGATCACGATGGTCCCGACCGGCTCCGGCTACTCGGTGCTGCCGGGCCAGAACGTCACGTTCCTCGCGCCGTCCGCGACGGCCACGGCGCTGCCGGCGACCGACGACGGTGAGGCGCAGATCACGCTGACGGCCCCGTTCTTCTACCCGGGTGGTCTCGCCACGGACCTGTTCGTGCACTCGAACGGCTATGTGTCGGTCGCGACCAACAACACCCTGACCGGCCCCAACTGGGTGCCCGAGATCCCGGTGTTCCTCACCGCGCCCGCTAGCGCCTGGTGGTCCTGGCACGACTACAACCCGACCGAGGCCGGCAGCGGCTTGATCTACTGGGAAGAGGTCGGCCCGATCGTCTACATCACCTGGAACGGTGTCGAGAGCTACCCGACGACGGCGGCCAATCCGAGCACCTTCCAGTTCCAGTTCGACACCTCGACCGGGTTCGTCAACTACATCTGGCAGACGGTGGACGCGGTCGGCGGCAGCGGTGTGCTGCAGGGTGACGACACGCTGGTCGGTTACTCCCCGGGCGGCATCTCGCCGGACGGTGGGCCGACGACGATTGCGACGCTCACGGGCATCACCCTGAATGAGCCGGAAGTGTTCGCGCTGCACCTCGAAGCATCGGCCAAGCCGCTGCTGGGCACGACGATCGACCTGGTGACCTCGAACGAGACGACGCTGAACGGCATCGGCCTCAACTTCGTCAGCGTCTTCCAGTTCGCGGCCCCGGGCATCGATCTCGGCATCATCGGCGCGCCGGGTTGCGTGGGCCTGATCGACATCGGCCAGGGCGTCGGCAACATCATCTCCAACATCGGCGGCCCTGGTCTGCAGATGACCATTCCGTTCCCGCTGCCGAACAACCAGGCCCTGGCTGGGTTCCATGTCTACAGCCAGTCGATCTGGCTCGATGCGGCGGCGAATGCGTTTGGCGTGCTGACGTCGAACGGGGTCGGGCTGACGCTCGGCAACTTCTAGAACTGCTGGAAGAATTGGGGAAAGGCCCGATTCGCTGCAACATCGGCACCC